>JAISVU010000148.1 GCA_031271375.1 Clostridiales bacterium
AACAGGAGGTAGAGTATGAACCCGACTGCACAAAATTTCCATCACCTTGACGGAGACAATCCCATGATGATGTTTCTGATGCTGATGATCATGTGTCCCGGTATGTTCGGCGGCATGGGCCAAAACCCAATGATGATGCTTATGATGATGATGATGTTCGGCGGCGGCAAGATGTTTTAACCATCCGGCCCCGCAGAGCTTTAAATACAGGCACACGCATAAAACGCGTGCGCATTAGGCCTCGCGGGGCCTGTATTTTTCTGGGAATATTAACACATTATTCATTGCCGGTACATACAATGTTCATAATCCCTGCGTATACTTGCATTAAATACAAAGAACCGAAGCGGTTCCGGAATGGGGATATCAAATGAGAAAGATTATCGGAGGTCTACTGGTGATATCATTGTTGTCCAGACCATCTTTGCTTAGGATTGATTATATCGCTTATGAGATACGCAAAGCGTCTGATCAGATAATAAGGGGCATACGCATCCTCGAAGAACAGGAGAAAGCCGCCGATGACGTGAGCGGCGACGCCATAGACGCAGTCTTTGACAGCGTTGACCGAAATTCTAAAAGTATCGTTGCCCTGCTAAAAGACATGGGCGGCTCCGTTGGGGAGCTGAACGATACGATGCGCCGCAAATCGGCGGCGAGGGAGCATATGTCAGAGGAGCAGATTCAAGCGTTTTCTTCCTTTAATAGATACTATACCGACAGAACCGCCGTGCTTAATAATAAGCTGGCCAGTATTTCCGGCGGGACAGGGCTTGAGAGCATAAAAAATGAAATTATGTCCGATGATACGGATTACGCCCAGCTTTACGATAAGCTGAACAGCATAACCGACAATCAGTACGACGCGATCGCAGCCATAAACGGCATTATCAGAGCGGCGAAAGACACGCTCTGCGCACTCGATGCGTAAAATGCTTGACAGGGCATTTTTATTAGTATATCATAATCTGTGTCAAATGCGCATGAGGAAATAGTAACGGGTATACCCGCCAAAGCCTTTTAAGGCTTGCCAGAAAGGGAGCGGCTGATGAAAGCTCCCGGCGGGTTTTCGCGAACCCATCCTCTGCGGTGTTTTATAACTGCAAGCAGCGCGTGGATTAACACGCGACGTACTTCGCGTTAAGAAGCCGAAAGATAGCGTGCCTTTGTTAATGTGGGATAATGGCGCGTTAATTAGGGTGGTAACGCCGGTCTTGGCCCCTTAGGGCCGGGCTTTTTTATTTTCAGAAAGGATGATTAACATGGCGAATGAAAAGAATGTTACGGCGATTACGGCGCGGGATGCGGACTTTGCCCAGTGGTACACCGACATCGTTAAAAAGGCGGAGCTTGCGGATTACTCGTCGGTTCGCGGCTGTATTGTGTTCCAGCCCTACGGCTACGCCATATGGGAGCTGATTCAGAAGGCCGCGGACAAGCGTTTTAAAGACACGGGGCATGTCAACGTATGTATGCCGATGTTTATCCCCGAGAGCCTTCTTCAAAAGGAGAAGGATCATATAGCGGGCTTCGCGCCCGAAGTGGCCTGGGTTACGCACGGCGGCGACGAGAAGCTCACCGAGAGGCTCTGCGTAAGGCCCACGTCCGAGACGCTCTTCTGCGAGCATTACGCCAACGTTATCCAGTCATGGCGCGACCTGCCTAAGCTGTATAACCAGTGGGTTTCCGTTGTGCGCTGGGAGAAGACGACCAGGCCGTTTTTACGCAATGTGGAGTTCCTGTGGCAGGAAGGCCACACCGCCCACGCCACCGCTGAGGAGGCCAGCGAGGAAACCCTCAGTATGCTGGACGTATATGCCGACATCGCGGAAAATGTGCTTGCAATGCCAGTCATTAAGGGGCAGAAAACGACCCGCGAGAAATTCGCGGGGGCTAAAGCGACCTATGGGATCGAATGCCTGATGCACGACGGCAAGGCGCTGCAGGCCGGTACAAGCCACAACTTCGGCGACGGATTCGCAAGGGCTTTCGGTATACAGTTTACTGACAGGAACAACCAGCTGCAATATGTCCATCAAACCTCTTGGGGGATATCTACCCGTTTGATCGGCGGAATAATCATGTCCCACGGAGACGACAACGGCCTGGTGATGCCCCCCGACGTTGCCCCGGTTCAAGCGGTTATCGTGCCGATAGCCCAGGAAAAGGCCGGGGTATTGGATAAGGCTAGGGAAATAAAGGGCCTGCTTGCGGATGCCGGGATACGCGTGAACCTGGACGATTCCGACAAATCCTCGGGCTGGAAGTTCGCCGAGCATGAGATGCGCGGGGTGCCGGTACGTCTCGAGCTAGGCCCGCGCGACCTGGCGAACAGCCAGGCCGTCCTTGCCCGCCGGGATACCGGTGAAAAAGTGACGGCAGGGCTTGATAATATAGCCCAAACCGTCCTTGAGCTGCTGGCCGATATAAAGAAGTCTATGTATGAAAGAGCCCTGGCGCGCATGAATGAAAAGACCTATAAGGCGACAAACATGGACGAGTTTGAGAAAACCATTAACGAGACCCCCGGCTTCATCAAGGCCATGTGGTGCGGCGATGACGCCTGCGAAGAGGCGATAAAAGAACGCACCGCAGCCACTTCCCGCTGCATACCCTTCGAACAGGAGCATATCGCGGATACCTGCGTCTGCTGCGGCAAGAAAGCGGATACGATGGTGTACTGGGCGAAAGCGTACTAGAGCCTGGATGCTGGAACCTGGAACCTGGATGCTGGAACCTGGATGGATAAGTTACTATCCAGGCTCCAGGTCCCAGGCTCCAGGTTCTATTTCGCCTCTTCCTCCTCCGCGTCTTTCTTCGTCCAGTGGACCGTGCCTCTGGCGTGTTCGGGCGGGGCGTATACGGTAAACAGCTTGAGCGGCCTGTTCCCCATGTTCGTTATGTCATGCCAGGTTCCCGCGGGCACGAAAACGCCGCATCCTTCATAGGCGGGCTGATTGTAATACAGGTGATTCTGCGTGTCCCCCATCCTTACAAGGCCGCTGCCCTCGATAATACATAAAAACTGATCCGTGTCGGGGTGAACCTCAAGGCCGATATCGTCGCCCGCGTTAATGCTCATCACCGTCAGCTGGAGATGCTTCCCCGTCCACAGGGCGGTACGGTAGGTGTCGTTATGCGCCGTTGCCTTGTCGATGTTCACTACGAAGGGATTCGGGCCGTAATCCGCGGCCGCGGCTTGCCTGCTGTACTGCTGCATGTTGGCGATGTTGCGGTTGTTTCTGTAATACACGTCGAACCCTCATTTACATATTTTACTATATAAATATGCGAAGGGCTTGGGAAAGGTAATCGGTAACTTATCGCGTTGTAAAACGGAAATGGATAAAGACCGTCGTCGCGAAACTGGAAAAATAATGAATGTTTTTATAAAGTCAATTACCGCAAGGGCCGATAAAAGGGATGACAGTGAATAAATCACATAAGGAGGTTCGCATGTATATAAGCCCTTATTCGGCAAAAAGCTTTATTTTAAACTATACGAAGCGGCAGAACGCCGATCCCCAAAGAAGAACTCCAGCCCAAACGCTTTCCGGGAGCGGTGCGAAAGAGCTGCCCGTTATCCCTATTGATAAATCCCTCAGTAATAACATTTTTACCGAGCCGACGAAAATATACGGTAAAAACAGCAACGGCATTAGCTATGAAGCCCTATCGGATATGTACGCCGAAAGGCTTATTGAGAACGGGTTTCAATACGGAGAGTCAACCGTGGAAAAGAAAGTGGACATTGTAAACACAATGGCGTTTATTGACGCTGTTAAGAGAACCAGGGTTCCGCTGAAGGCTAAAGAATTGGACGGATTGTTTAAGGAGAACGGCATTACGTTTGAAGAAGGCGAGAAGTACAGTATCAAGGTTGATACCGCTTGCTATATCAAGGTTTCCGGCCCGGACGAGGATAAGGCCGCGAAAATGGAAGATATTTTAAATAATACGGATTTTATGGGCTATAGCCTTAACAAGCTAACGAATATGTATTCCAACCGTTATAAGGTTAAGCCTGGGGAGGAATACGACCGGTCAATAATCCATGAGATGGACTGCGAATCGCAGCTTCGCCAGCTTAGCGGCGGAACGCTCAGTCTGAGGGATTTATCGCTTAAAAACGGAAGAATCATAGGCCTAACGCCTGAAATCGAAGCGCTCTACAACGGGACAAAGCCTGGGATGAGCGATGATGAAAAGCATCTCTACAAGATGTTCCGCGACATGACAAAATCCGTTCTTAAAAGAGGAATAGACAACATTCCGGATTTAACGACGGACGCTGTATATGAACAGGGTAAGCTCGTGTTTAATTAACGCCTGTGCCCCCATTTTAACAACGGTTATCTCTCTCCGCGCTGAGAACGCAGCCTTTCGTTCACGGTTTTTATCGTCCTCGGGACGATTTCGCTCTCCAACGCGTACTTTTGCAAATCATCTTCCCCGACTTCCTTACCGTTTATATACCGGACGACTTTGATATTCCTCACCTCCGGGGAGCATTTTCATCAGCTGTGCTTATATCATTACCTATAACCCTCATTGACAAACCCGGGAAATATGTTAAAATTTATCTACAAGCCAGAACTACGGAAGGATGAGCATCAATGAAGGAACGCCTAGAAAAGCTGATGGGGTATATACGCGGCTTGGGCGCGGACTACGGCGACATCCGTGTGAAGGATATCGCCGAGGAAGCCATTGTTTTAGAGGACGGCAAGGTAAAGCAAATTTGGAATGAGCGCAGCAAGGGCTTCGGTATCCGGGTATATGCCGGGGGTTCCCTCGGCTTCTCCGCCTCAAATGATTTGACCAAGCTGGAGGAAACCGCGAAAAAGGCTTATGAAATAGCGAAAGCCAGCCAAATCCTGCAAGCCGAGAAGACAGTCCTGGCCCCAAAGCCCGTCGTCACGGCGGCTTACGCGACGCCTGTCAAGACAGACCCGTTCACGGTGCCGTTAAAGGACAAGCTGGAACTGCTTATGTCCTGCGAGAAAATAATGATGGCGGTGGAGGGCGTCAGCAAGACCAGCTCCAACATGAGCTTCAGGAAATACGAAGTGATCTACTGCGACACGGACGGGAGTTACATTGTTCAAAACTTCTGCCAGTCCGGCGGCGGTATCAGCGCCATAGCCCAGACAGAGACCGATACGCAGACCCGCAGCTATCCCGATTCGTTCAGGGGCAACTATCATAGGGCCGGTTATGAGTTTATCTTAGAGATGGACTTGCCCGGCCATGCCGAGGAAATCGCGAAGGAAGCCGTAGCGCTGGTCAACGCCCCGGATTGCCCCTCGGGTATATTTGATCTGGTCATAGACTCAACCCAGATGACCTTGCAGATACATGAGAGCGTGGGCCATCCAACGGAGCTTGATAGGGTTATGGGTTATGAGGCGGCTTACGCCGGGGCCAGCTTTGTTAAGACCGAGAATCTGACGGAGGAACTGATCTACGGCTCGCCCCATGTGACGATCGTCGCCGACGCGACATATCCGGCGGGGCTTGGGACATTCGGCTATGACGACGAGGGCGTGGCTGCGCAGCGCACGGTCTTGATTGACAAAGGCGTGTTTAAAGGCTTCACTTCGTCGAGGGATACGGCGGCGAAGGCGGGCCTGACCTCCAGTGGCGCCGCCATCGCCGACGGATGGCATAATCTGCCAATTGTACGTATGACGAACATCAACATTATGCCCGGCGCCTTCACGCCGGACGAGCTTATCGCCGGGGTGGAGGACGGGTTCTTACTCAGCGTGAACAAGAGCTGGAGCATCGACGACAAGCGGATAAACTTCCAGTTCGCCTGCGAAGCGGCTTATGAAATAAAGAACGGAAAGAAGACAGGGCGGATTTTCAAGAACCCCATATATTCCGGGATAACAACCCAGTTCTGGGGCTCCTGCGACGGCGTCGCCAGCGAGGAATACTGGTGCTTGCGCGGTACGCCCAACTGCGGAAAGGGCCAGCCCGGCCAAACCGCCCGCGTGGGCCACGGTTCCGCCCCGGCCCGGTTCAGAAAAGTGAAGGTAGGTGTGGCCGATGTTAAGTAAGAATGACTGCCGCGAGGCTATTAAGAAACTCATGTCATATACGGAGAATTACGCTGTCGCGGTCATAGCCGACAACGGCACGCGGCTGACCCGTTTCGCCAACTCGGAAATCCATCAGAATGTCGAGATTGACGACGCGGTTATCAAGCTGACGGTCTACAAAGGCAAGAAGGAAGCCACATGCGTTACCAACGCCTTTGACGACGAAAGCCTTAAAGCGCTGGCCGCCCAGGCGGACGGGATTCTGGACAACATGCCGGACGGGGAGTTTGAGATAATCCCGGCTCCGGGCGCGGATGTGCCGGAAAGCCCATCCGACCCGAGGCTGGCCCAGGTTTATGACATCAAGGGCCGCGCCGAAGCCGTCAAGCGCAATGTGGATCGCATAGACAAGGATTTCACTGTCTCCGGCTTGCTGTCACTGGACAGATACATGCGGGCTTATGGCAACAAGGACGGCGTATTCCGCCATTACGATTTTGATACGCTGACCTGTGAGGTCGTCGCGACGCATAAGGACGGGGCGACGGGTTTCGCCGCCTCTATGGCAAACAAGCTGGAGGACTGCGATATAGACAGGGCCTTCACAAAGGCGTTAAGCAAGGCTAAGATGGCGGTTAATCCAGTTTTCGCGGAGCTTGGGGCGTATACCGTGATATTGGAGCCGGAAGCCGTTGCGGACTTGATGGGCTACGCGCTGTATGACCTTAACGCCGAGAACATCCAGGACGGCACCAGCTACGCCGCGGGCAAGCTGGGCGAGAAGTTCTTTGGAGACAATATCTTCGTTGAGGACGACGTGAACAATCCCGGCACTTATCAGCGGTTCTTCGACGTTGAAGGGCATCCGAGGAAGTCGATTAAGCTCATCGACGGCGGGAAGGTCGTCAATTTCCTTTACTGTTCAAAGACGGCGCAGCGTGACGGCGTGCAAAGCACCGGCCACGCGATAAGCAGCGGCGGTAACGGCGGCTACCCGTTTAATATCGTGATGCGCGGCGGAGACAGCTCCGTTGAGGAGATGATTGCAGGGACTAAAAAGGGTCTGCTTATTACCCGGTTTAACTACACCAACACAGTTAATCCAAAGACCTTGCAAATCACGGGCCTTACCCGGGACGGCACGTTTATGATCAAGGACGGAAAGATCGCTTATCCCGTAGCGAACATGCGGTTCACCGAGTTCCTTACCGCCGCGTTCAGCAATGTCGCGGCGCTGTCCCGTGAAGTGGTCAAAGCCGGCACATGGGGCGGCGTGGGTCTGTTCCCGGCCGTTAAAATTGAGAATTTCCACTTTACCGGGGGACAGAAGTAGAGTTATGAGTTGAGAATTGAGAGTGGAGAGTTAAAGGCTTTCGCGCTGTACTCTTTGTACTCTCCGCTCTCCTGATATAGATATATAATACGTAGGGCGCGGCTTCCAGACGCGCCGAGACTAGAACAAAATGCTAAATTTGGTTTTACGTTTTTTAACTCTCAGCTCTCAACTATCAATTCTCAACTTCAAGGAGGCAGCCGTGAGTAGCTTCGACTACACAAGAATCTCCGACCCCGCATATATTGAAGAGAACCGCCTGCCCGCCCATTCGGATCATATAATCAACGGCGGCGCGTTGACTCTCTATTTAAACGGCTTGTGGAAGTTCCATTACGCGAAGAACTACGCCAGCACGGTTCCGGGCTTCTGGGAGGATGATTATGACGCTTCGGGCTGGGACGATATAACCGTTCCGGCCCACATCCAGCTGGAGGGCTACGACGTTCCGCAATACGCCAATGTCCAGTATCCCTGGGACGGACTGGAGCAGATTAAGCCCGGAGAGATTCCGCAAAGGTTTAACCCCGTAGGGAGCTATGTCCGGTCGTTTACCGTGCCGGAAGATTGGCGGGGCATGGGCTTGCGTATATCCTTCCAGGGAGTGGAAAGCGCTTTCGCGCTATGGGTCAACGGGCGTTATGTGGGCTACGGTTCGGACGGCTTCACGCCTTCGGATTTTGATATAACGGATTTCACAAGGGACGGCGAGAATAAGCTGGCTGTCCAGGTCTTTAAATTCAGCGCCGGTTCGTGGCTGGAGGATCAAGACTTTTTCCGGTTTTCCGGCATCTTTCGTGATGTGCTGCTGCAAGCCGTGCCGTCCGCGCATATTGAGGATGTCAAGGTAGAAACTATCGTCAGCGAAGACCTGAACGAAGCTGTCCTGCGCGTCGGGCTGAACATCCGGGGCGAGGGAAAACCGCGTCTTAAACTCATGCTTAACGGCGTTTTAATAGCGGAGAATGAGCTTCCCCATTCCGATATCCCCGTACATAACCCCAAGCTATGGAGCGCCGAAGACCCTGTTCTCTACGAGCTGCTCATCGAGCTTTTTAACAGTGAGGGACAACTTATTGAAACGGTTAATCAACCCGTCGGGTTCCGCCGCTTTGAATTAAAGGGCAGTCTGATGTGCCTTAACGGGCAGCGCATAGAGTTCCGCGGCGTGAACCGGCACGAGTTTCATCCCCTGCGGGGCAGAACCTTGACCACTGAGGATATTGAGACTGACCTTAAAATAATGAAGCGGCTGAACATCAACGCCGTCCGTACCAGTCACTACCCTAACCAGAGCGTATTCTATGCGTTATGCGATAAACTTGGGCTTTACGTCATCGACGAAACCAATCTGGAAACCCACGGTATCTGGGACGGCATTTACCGGGGCGAACGGCCCATAACCGACGCCGTTCCCGGAGACAAGCCCGAGTGGAAGGAAAATGTCCTGAGCCGTGCCAACGCAATGTACCAGCGGGACAAAAACCACCCCTGCGTGCTGATTTGGTCCTGCGGCAACGAGGCCTTTGGCGGCAGTAATATATATGAGATGTCGAAGCTGTTTAGACGGCTGGATCCTTCGCGGCTTGTGCATTATGAGGGTATAGCCAACGACCGGCGCTATCCCGGTACCTCCGATATGGAGAGCAGGATGTACGTACCGGCGGCCGAGGCTGGGGTTTATCTGGACGAACACCGGGACAAGCCGTATATCATGTGCGAGTATGCCCATGCGATGGGAAACTCCCTGGGCGCGGTATATAAATATACGGAGCTGGCCGAGCGGGAACCGCTGTACCAGGGCGGCTTCATATGGGACTTCGCAGACCAGGCCCTATGGGCAAAGGATCACTACGGGCGGGATTACCTGGCTTATGGCGGCGACTTAGGCGACCGTCCAACGGATTATCATTTCTGCGGGAACGGAATCGTCCTGGCCGACCGGTCATTAACGCCTATGGCCCAGGAGGTCAAGTATGTCTATCAGGCAATCAAGGTCATTCCGAGTAAATCCGCCGTGTTGGTAAAGAACCGCAACCTGTTCATATCCACCGAGTATTTGGACTGTATCGCGATCCTAGAGAAAGAGGGACATAAGGTCACGGAAGCCTCGATTGAGGCGCATGTCCCGCCGATGGGCGAGCTGTTGATTGATTTGCCCTTTACTATACCGGCGGAACCCGGGGAGTATTGCCTTACTGTATCCTTCAGGCTCAGGGAAGATATGCCCTGGGCGGAAAAGGGATACGAGGTGGCCTTCGGTCAATATATACATAAAAACCCGGCTCAAGCTGTGCAAAAAATAAGAAGACCCTTAAACATTGTCGAGGGATATCATAACTTTGGTGTGACCGGTAAGGATTTCAATGTGCTGTTTTCAAAAACCCACGGCGGATTGACCTCATACAAGTTCGGCGGCAGGGAGTTTATAACCGCGATTCCCAAGCCCCATTTCTGGCGGGCGCTGCTGCCAAACGACAAGGGCAATCAAATGGCTGCGAGGCACGGTGTATGGCTCCTGGCGAGCCGCTTCGCCGTTGCGAAGTCTGAAAAGCTGGAAAGGCTGG
>JAISVU010000016.1 GCA_031271375.1 Clostridiales bacterium
GATTTGCAGTTCGTCTATGTACTGTGTGGTAATCGCGTGGATCGCTTTCTTGTCCCTCCAGGTAAACAGCCCGCCCAGATACTTTTTAAGGAACTTGTTTTGAATCTGCATCGCGGGGAACGCGATGTTCCATTCCAGCGTCTCGTCCAGTAACAAACCCACGCCGCGCCTGTCCTCAGAAACAAAGGCCAGTGAGGAATCCAGGCATTTGCGCGGGCTGTTAAGCGGGATTTGCTTCCCTTCGAACTCCACTGTGCCTCCGGCGTCGCAAAGCCCCATAACGCCGTTGGGGATACCAAGCTTCCCCTGGCCCGCAAGCCCGCCTATGCCTAAGATTTCGCCCTCTTTAACGTCGATGTCCACATCGCGGACGGTCTCGCCGGGCATGTCAACCCAAAGCCTGCGGATGGACATTATCGTCTTCGCGCCGGTATCGGCCTTGATAACATGCTGATCGGTCTTGACATTGCGGCCCACCATAAGCCTTGTAATCTCCGGCACGTCGGTTTCCTTCGCGGGCAGGTCACGCACAATCAGCCCGTCGCGCATTACGATGACGCGGTCGCAGACGGTTAGGATTTCCTGCAGCCGGTGCGTGATGAATATAACGGCGATCTCCTGCGCGGCCATATTGCGGATGGAATCCAGCAGCGTCGCGGCTTCTTTCTCTGTAAGAACCGCCGTAGGCTCGTCCAGTATCAAGAGGCCCAGCTGATCCTTGCTGAGTTCCCTTGCTATCTCGGTAAACTGCTTATGCCCGACGGGCATTTCGCTGATCAGCATCTTTGGGTCTATCTTAACGCCCATTTTATCTATCGCCCGCTCGGAGCGTTCGCTCATTTCTTTGGCATTCAGCCGGTTTACCCGGTTGCCGAATACCTCGGATATCACATTCTTCTTTGTAGGTTCCCGGTTAAGGAGGATGTTCTCGGTGGCAGTAAAGCCGGGGACAAGCGAAAACTCCTGATGCACCATGCCGATGCCCGCCTCCAGCGCGTCGAAAGGCGTGAGGAAATTGACCTTCTTGCCGTTTATCAGCACGTCCCCTTCATATCCGCCGGTCTCGCGGATAACGTCCATGCCAAAGAGTATCCTCATAAGCGTGCTCTTGCCGGCGCCGTTCTCGCCCACAAGGCCCAGGATTTCACCCTGCCTGAGCGTGAGGTTGATATCGTTAAGCACCTGGTTGCCGAAGAAGTCTTTCTTTATGCCGCGCATCTCCAGTAACGGGGTTTTATTGTCAGCTTCAATGTTCATATATGCACCTCGCTGCGCATACTCAATGCGTAAGTAGGTTAAAGGCAATTTGTGTTTTATCTTTTCATTTGATTCACTAACCGGACGTTCACTATGGTAAGAGGTAACAGGCGCGTTACCTTCCAAGTAACTGAACCTATTACCTCTTACATATTACCTATTACATGCTCTTATTTAATGGTGTAATACTTTTCGGGAACTTCGTTGCCGGGCGTTCCCATGAAATAACCGGGGTCGCCCATTATGTAGGTATCCTGGTATACGAGGAACACATTGTCCAGCTTAACGCCGGTGGTCGCGTCGGTGTAGTTGGAGCCGCTCCACTCGGCGGCAGGCGTGAACTCGCCATAAGCCTTCGCGATATCCTCCATGTTCTGCAGCTCGCTCTCGCCGTTAATGACGTTCATAGCGTGCTGGGCAAGGCCCGCGGTGGTGACATAGCCGTATGAGAAGGCCCAGGTGCCGAAACGTCCGGCGCCGCCTTTTTCCACGACGGCCTGTTCAACCTTCGCCAGTATCTTTTCAAAGTCGCCGGCTTCTTCAGTAAGGTCTATGCCAAGAGCGCCGGGGTAGCCCATCAGGGGCGAGGGAAGGTCGGCTTCGATGAAGTAACCGCCGTACTCTATAAGCTGCTTGAGCAGGGGCTCGGTATGGGCGTCGTTCGTGCAGAAGTAAGCGGCGTTCACGCCGTAGGTTTCCACCCATTCCGGCACTTTTTCAAGGATATAGGCCTGGGCTCCGGCTACACCGACGTCGGTCGTGGGGTCAGGAGCGGTCTCAAGCACGAACTCCATACCGAACTCCTCGCAGGCGGCGCGCATTATCGCGACGCGGCGGCTCATCGTCTCATAAGCCATGTGGCGGGGGAACGAGATATGTACGAACGTGTCGCAGCCCAGCTCGCGGGCGGTGTTGATAATATGGTAGCCGCGGTCGACGAAGTTGTTGTTCGTAACCAGGTCGGCGGCGCTGCCTATCTCGGGCAGGTCTTCATGCGATTCCCCGGCGATGCAGATGATGTCCGGGCGGCGCTCTTTGATCTGTCGGAACGCTTCGGTGGTTCCCGGGACGGCCTGGTTAATGATGATGGCCTTCATCTGCGGGTCGTCGGAAAGGTTGACGATGGTTTGAATCGTGGTTTCCAGTTCCTCGGTGAACTGGTCGGGGTAGATGGCGAGCGTTACGACGTCCTCGCCATACTTGGCCTGGAAGGCCTCGGCGCCTCGGCGGTCGTCTTCAGACTGGGAGACGGAACCGGTGACAATGCCGATATGTACCCCATCGGTATCCACGGGCGATGCGCAGGCGGCGAGCGAAACGATCATAGCGGCCGCAAGCAAGAGACCAAGCAACTTCTTCATAAATAGCCTCCTTTTAATTGTGTTGATTAAAGATATTGGACATTGTAACATACAATAACCACAAGCGCAAGATATTTTTATATATACATAATCCACAAAAAATACCCAATAATTTTGTCATTGATTAGCATCCCTACATTCTTCCTTATCCTTACCGTAAAGACAATGGTTGAGGAGCCCAGTATCACGACGGGTCGCGCATAGATTTAAAGCGGCTTGGCCAAGAGTGCCGCCGCCGTGGCGTTATACTCGCCGTAGACGCGATACAGGCCCTGGGCAGGCTAAGGATAAACGTCGGGGAAATGAATGTTCATTTTCTGTCGGCGGGCGGGCATAATGAAAATCCTTGCCGAAGCCATCAAAGAGATAATTGCTCTGGGAGGAATATTAACACGCACAGAATAGAACTCGAAGGGGATTTCGGACACGCGGTTCTTGAGATTGCTTCCAACCCATCCGCTGTAAATCCCGCTTCCAGTGATATAGCCGCGTACAGCGTCCTGGCAAAGCTCAAAAACCTCGCCGAAGATATTAGTTTTATATAATACAAATTGATTTTAGCTTCCCTC
>JAISVU010000021.1 GCA_031271375.1 Clostridiales bacterium
GACAGCGGCCTGTCAACAAAGGTAACGACAGTAGGCGCGGCGGTTTTGACTTCTACGGTCTTTGGCGTTTCATCCAGGATATAACCCGTAGGGGCAATAACCTCCCGGACAACATACCAATCGGGGTCAAGGAGCGGGATGCTAATAAACCCGGTGTTGTTCGTAATCCATTCGCCGACGCGCTCGCCGTTCTGCTTCTCAACGGCAAACTTAGCGCCGCCTAGGGGTACGCCCGTATTAGCGTCCTCTTTCTTGATTTGCAGACCGGTCAGCGGCTTGTTGGTGAAGGTGATTACAGTCGGTGCGCTGGTCTTGACCTCGACGGTTTTTGGCGTTTCGTCCAGCAAGTAGCCGTCCGGGGCTTTAAGCTCTCGGATGACGTACCATTCGGGAGGCAGGGCGGGTATGCTTATAAGGCCCGTGCCGTCCGTAGTGTACTCGCCGACGCGCTCCCCGTTTTGCATTTCAACGGCGAATTTCGCTCCGGCAAGCGGTTCTCCGGAAACCTCGTCTATCTTGATAATTTCCAGCGCCGCCAGCTTTTTGTTGGAGAAAGTTACGACGGTGGGAACAGTAGTCTTGACTTCAACGGTCTTTGGTTCCTCATCCAACAGGTAGCCGTCGGGCGGGATAACTTCCCGTAAGATGTACCAGTCCGGCGCTAATTCCGGGATATTAATAAGGCCGTCGGCGTCGGTGGTGTATTCGCCGACATGCTCGCCGTCGATATGCTCCACAACGAACTTTGCCCGTGTCAGCGGTTCCCCGGTTTTATCGTCGATTTTCTTTATTACTAGGGAAGTCAGCTTTTCATTGGGAAACTCAAGTGTGACCGTGCCGGTATCAGTTATTTCAAAGTCTTTCGCCTGCTCATACAACTTGTAGCCGTCAGGCGGGGAAACCTCAACCGCCGAATACCATCCCGGCTCAAGCTCGTCAAGCTGGATAACGCCGTAGGCATCGGTTGTATACTCGCCTAAAATATCGCCGCTCTTTTTTGTTATCTCGAAACGGGCGCCCATAAGCGGATTCTTGGTAATGGCGTCAAACTTTTTGATAATAAGGCTGGACATGGGGGCGTTAAAGAATGTCGCCATAGCCAAATCGTTAGTCTTAACTTCTACGGTCTGCGGGTTATTGTCCATCATAATGTATCCGTCCGGTGGCCGCAATTCTTCAATAACGTAAAAACCTTGCTCCAGAAGCGGCAGCATGACGAAGCCCTGCGGGTTTGTAGTGAACTCCCCAATAAACGTGCCGTCTTGTTTATTAATGGCGAACACAGCTCCGGGCAAGGCTTGCATAGACTGTGAATCGTATTTGCGGATAAGCAGACCGCCGAGAGGGTAGTCGAAAAGCGTAACCACAAGGCCCTTGTTCTGAACTAAGTTTACGATCTTCGCCGTGTTGTCAAGGGCATAACCGGGAGGGGCTTGTATCTCCTGCACGGAATAGCTTCCCGGCTCTAAGTCAGGCACGTTGATACGCCCGTCCGCGTCGGTAATGTATTCGCCTATAAGGGTTGTTGTATCGCCCAGCTTTTCTACCTTAACGGTGGCGTTCGGCAGCGGCTCCTTTGTAATGGCGTCATACTTCATAATGACAAACTCGTTTACAGGCCGGTTGAAGAACTCAAGGCTGTACATCTTTTCATCCAAGATGTGTACCGTCTGAGCCACATTATCGAGGATATATCCCTCCGGGGATTGGATTTCCTGAACGCGGTACCCTCCGGGCGGCAGGCTGGGAATGTAAAATGTCCCTGTCTCGTCCGTTCTGAAAAGGCCGTCGCTGGTGCCTACGACCGCGCCGAGAATATCCGTCACAAGGAAAACGGCTTCGGCCAGCGGCTCCTGTGTCACGCTGTCATACTTCTTAACAAGCAGCCCGCCTAAAGGCGTATTGTAGAAGTCAACATACTTAACCATGCCGTATTCAATATGGATGGTCTGGCTGTTATCGTCCTTCAAGTAACCGTTGGGGGCGTCAACTTCCGTTATGACATAGGCTCCCGGCTCAATGTCCGTAATAATAATTGTGCCGGTCGCGTCGGTGGTGTACAGGCCGTTGCCTGAATCGCCAATATACGCACCGTGGCTGTCTGTGACTTGGAATGTAGCGCCGGACAGCGGCAGCATGGAAATACTGTCACGCTTGGTAATCAGCAAACCGCCGATGGGCTGGTTAGCAAAATTAACCTGATACGTTTTGCCGTCCACGCCGATGGTTACAGTCTGCGGCACAGTATCGGACACATAACCGTGAGGGGCTTCAAGCTCGGTAACGACGTAAGCGCCGGGTTTAATGTTGGATACAAGGAACTGCCCCGCGCTGTCTGTGGTATATTCGCCGTTGGTATTCCCAGCCACGGCCCCTGTTCCTTCGGTTACGCGGAACTTCGCGCCTTGTAGGGGCTTGCCGGTAAGTGCGTCGGACTTTGTGACGAGCAGGTTCCCGTAGGGAATGTTAGCGAAGGTTAATTCTTCAATGCTGGTTCCGTCGTATTTCATCCAAATCTGCTGCTGGCTGTTTTCAATCAGCATGTAATTAGGCGGAGCCTGCACTTCTTCAACTATATATCCCCCAGGTTCCAATCCCGTAATGACAATAATTCCGCTGTTATCGGTTGTATATCTGCCAATTACCGTACCTGAGCCGCCCGACACTTCCTCCGTTACCCGCCTGACTTCAAAAGCAGCGCCCGCCAGCAGCTCCCCGTTGACGGAACTAACTTTCTTTATTACAATACTGTTCAGCGGGTAATCCATAATCTCGCCGCCGAGGATAAAATCCCCGCCCGCGGCAACCTTGACATTCGCGCCGTATTCGCCAGTCCGTGTATAAAATCCGTCAGTATAGGCTTCGTAGGCGTTTTCACCGGGATTCAGATACAGCCGGGTGACGGGATTGTCGGGCAAGCTGAAACCAGGCGCGGGAATAACTTCCGTCACGATATACCAACCGGGAGCGACCTTCGGTAAGATAATCTGCCCGTTCTCATCAGTGCGGAACCTTCCGAGCGGGAAAATGCCGCCGGCGGCGCTCTCGTAATCTACCGAAAATGTGGCGTTGGGAATTGGCGCGAAGGTAAGCGAATTGGTCTTTGTAATAATGAGCGTGGGCTTTCGGACGTCCTCATAAATCAAGGTTTTCGTCTTGCCGCCTTCAAGCTCTATCTCCTTTTTCTGCGGGTCGAGAATCCAGCCTTCCGGGGCCAGTATTTCCTCTACTGTATAAATCGCAGGGTCAAGATTCTCCAGAAGCAAAACGCCGGTTTCGTCGGTAACATACTCAGAAACGGTTAAATCCTCGGTTTTCGTTACGAGGAACCTTGCGCCGCCGAGAGGTTCTCCCGTGACGGAATCAACCTTCTTGATTTCCAGCTTGGGACGCAGAGTATTTTCAAAAATCAGCGTCTTTGTCATGCCCCATTCAAGGGCGATGTCGTAATGCTGAGGATCGAGTATATATCCCTCCGGCGCTTTTACCTCAACGATGGAATATACTGCCTCGTCCAGATCGTTTATCGTAATCGTGCCGCTGGCGTCGGTGACATACTCGGAAACGGTCTTGTCCTCGGTCTTAATGACGTTGAACTCCGCTCCGGCAAGGGGCTGGCCCGTCTGAGCGTCCAGCTTCTTAATGACTAACGAAGGGCGCGGCCTATTATCAAACTTCACCTCAACCGTTTTTCCTTCTTCCAGAAGAACGTCCTTGAAAGGCGAAACGATAAGATACCCATCAGGGGCGGCCATTTCCGACACTGTGTACCATCCGGGGTCAAGGCCCTCAACTTTGATGAGGCCGGAACCGTCCGTCATGCCCTCAAAAACGATATTGCCGCCCTTTACCGCGACGGAAAATTCTGCGTCTGCCAAGGGCTGGCCCGTCTTTTCATCATACTTCTTTATGACGATACCGGGCTTCGTCCAGTCGCTGAAAGTCAGTGTACCTTCCTTACCCGGTTCCAGCTTGACAATTTCGACGGTCGTATTCAAAACGTACCCATTAGGGGCGGTCAACTCCGTAACCGTATAAGTCCCGGCTTTGAGGTTTTCCAATTTCGCCTCGCCGGAACCGTCCGTCTGTACATCATAAAAATCGCTGCCGTCGTCCAGCGCCACACGGAATGACGCACCGGAAAGGGTTTCGCCGGTGCTGCCGTCAATTTTCGTAATAACCAAAGAAGCCAGCGGCTCATTCTCGAATGTAACAGTGGCGGTCTGCTCTGAAATAATCACTACATCTT
>JAISVU010000068.1 GCA_031271375.1 Clostridiales bacterium
AAGATTAAGGACTGCGCTCTATACGCCCATGCCCTTAAGGGCATAAGTATGAATATAAGCGCGGAAAGCGTGAGCAACGCCGCCGCCACCCTTGAAACGGCGGCAAACGCCGGCGCGGCGAGACAGGTGCTGGCGCTCAAGAACGCTTTGATTAACGCGACGGACGCGCTGTTGCAGAACATAAACGCCTGGCTTAGGTCATACGACGAAAAGGTCACAAAACCTGTACGCAATTCCCCCGACCCTGCCGTACTCAAGCGTTTGAAGCAAGGGTGCGAAAACTACGACATCGCCGCGATAGACGAGGCTATGAACGCGCTGGAGAACACCGAATATGAAACCGGCAACGATTTGATAGCCTGGCTGCGCGAAAAAATCGGCGTATCGGAGTTTGAGGAAGTAGCAAGACGCCTGGGAGGTTAGTATGTCGAAAAAGAAGATTATATTGGTGGACGACAGTATAGAAATGCTGACGCTATGCAAGCAGATGATTAAGGATGTATATGACGTTTATACGGTGCAGTCGGCGGACAGGCTCTTCGAGATTCTTAAGCGCGTGATCCCGGATATGATTCTGCTGGACGTCAAAATGCCCGTTGTGGACGGCTATGAGATAGCCCGCCTGCTAAAGAGCAGCGAGGTATACCGTGATATCCCAATTATCTTCCTCACAGCGATGGACGACGTAAAGAGCGAGATGGAAGGCCTCAGCATCGGCGCGCTGGATTACATACATAAGCCCTTTGTCGCGGCTCTGTTGCTGCGGAGGATAGAGACCCATCTGTCTTTGATTGACGGAAGGAAGGAACTGATTTCACTTAACAAATCCTTTGAGCGCATACTTGAGGTAAAAACAAAGGAGGTCGTGCAACGGAAAGCCGCCGAGGAAGCGGCGCATAAATCCTCCAAAGAAAAGAAGGACGGCCTCGCGAAGATATACCGCGAGATAAACGAGCCGCTCTCCGTAATAACCGATATGATACGCAAGGGGCTTAGAGCCGACAACATGAACGACGTAAGAAAGTGCCTTATAAAAGCTAAGGACGCCGCAGAGCGCATTACACGCGTGATGGGCGAAATAACAGAGATTGAAGGAGCAGACAATGCGAAGGATTAACGTGGAAATATGCTGCGGTTCCGCTGACGACGTGTTTGAGGCGGCCGGAGCCGGGGCTGACAGGGTGGAGCTTAACTCCTGCCTGTTCCTGGGCGGGCTGACGCCCAGCATCGGCGAGCTGCTGACGGCCAAAGGAGCCGGAATCAAGATAATGGCGATGGTGCGCCCGAGGGAGGGCGGCTTCTGTTACACCGAGCGGGAGTTCGAGACGATGCTTGCGGATGCCGCCGAATTGCTAAAAGCCGGGGCGGACGGGATTGTGTTCGGGTTCCTTCACCTAGACGGGACTGTGGACAAGGAACGCTGTAAGGCTATGATGGACGTAATCGGCGATAAGGAAAGCGTGTTCCACAGGGCGATAGACGTTGTGCCGGACTGGAGGGCCCCCTGGACGACTTAATAAGCCTGGGGATCGGCAGGGTTCTTACCAGCGGGCAGGAGCCTTCCGTCCATTACGGCGCGGAGACCGTCCGCAAGATGAGAAAATACGCCGCAGGGCGTATTGAAATCCTTCCCGGCGCGGGTATAAAACCCCATAACGCGCTGGACGTTATTGAAAAAACAGGCGCGGATTGGATTCATCTCGCGATAAGCAAAACCGTGACCGACAGCTCGGCGGCGGGCAACCCTTCCATCTTCTTCGGCGGCGCTCTCTATCCCCCGGAGGACCGGTTTAAAATGGCCGACGGCGGAAAGATAGGCGAGATGATAAAACTTGTCAATTCATAATAAAAATATTTGTTGAAATCATAAACATGGGATGATATAATAAAAAGGACGCTTTTCTTGAGAGGTGATTATAATGAAAAAAGCGATACAGCCGCAGTACTTCCAGGCAAAGGTGCGCTGCGCCTGCGGCAACGAGTTTGAAACCGGATCAACTAAAAAGGAAATCCGCGTAGAAGTCTGCTCCAAATGCCATCCGTTCTATACCGGGAGCCAGAAGATGCTCATGGAGGCCGGCGGCCAGGTGGAGAAATTCAAAAAAAGATACAAAATGGCATAACTGCCGCCGCTTCAACCATTCGCGCGTGCTTCCCGCATGTTTTTATAAGCTGTTGGGAGGCGCGTATTTTTTTAACATATACGAAGGAGGCGGCCGTTATCATTGCGTCTGATATGGAATCTGTAATAATAAGCGTTCTGGATCAATATCCCGTCAAGCGCGCCGCGCTCTTCGGCTCGGCGGCGCGGGGGGATATGGACGAGGACAGCGATGTGGATATGCTGGTGGAGATGATGCCGAACACCCCGGGACTTGAGTTCTTCGGTTTGAACATGGACTTGGAAGAAGCTCTTGGTTGTTCTGTAGATTTATTCACATATAACACACTGGCCAGAGCTAAACCAAGTTTTAGAGAAAATGTTGAGAGAGAGGCAAGGATTATATACGATAGATAGAACGCACAGTATATTAGAGCATATGATGGATGACGTCTTAGATATCCTGCGTTTTGTTGAGGAAATCAATAACTTTGATGACTTCATTGCTAACAAACTGTATCATAAGGCGATCGTTATGTCTATTCTCAACATTGGTGAATTGGTAAAACATCTGCCGCCGGAATTCAAAGCCACTCATGACACGATTGACTGGAAACGAATTGCCGGTATGAGGAATTATATGGCTCATGAATACAATATGATTAATAACGATATGCTCTGGGAGACAGTGATGAACTCAATCCCGAAACTTGCAGACTTCCTTCAAGAACAGCTGAAATAGGAGCATCCATGTACTCTATTCTTCACAAAGACGGCCACGCCAAGACCGGAATACTGCGGACGCCCCACGGCGACATCCGTACCCCGGTTTTTATGAACGTGGGAACCCAGGCTGCGATAAAAGGCGCTGTTTCGTCACTGGACCTTAAAACGATAAAATGCCAGGTAGAGCTGTCCAATACCTATCATCTGCATGTACGCCCAGGGGATGAGCTGGTGCGCGATATGGGCGGTCTTCATTCCTTTATGTCCTGGGACGGGCCGATTCTGACGGACTCGGGCGGGTTCCAGGTGTTTTCCCTCGCGGGTCTTAGGAAGATAAGCGAGGAAGGCGTCCGCTTCGCTTCCCATGTGGACGGCAGGCGGATTTTTATGGGCCCTGAGGAGAGCATGACGATACAAGCCAACCTGGGGTCGGATATCGCGATGGCCTTTGACGAATGTATCCCTGCCCTTTCGGAGCGGGATTACGTGGAGAAATCCACCGAGAGAACCACCCGCTGGCTGGAGCGCTGTATTGTTAAGCATGGCGAGTTAAAGGAAGCCGGCGGCTCCGTGAACCCAGGGCAGTTGCTCTTCGGTATCAACCAGGGCGGGATTTTTCACGATATCCGCGCTGACCACGCAAGGCGGATAACCGCGATGAACCTGGACGGTTACGCTATAGGCGGCCTCGCCGTGGGCGAGACCCATGAAGAGATGTACAATGTGCTGGAAACCGTTGTGCCGTTGCTGCCGACGGACAAGCCTTGTTACCTAATGGGCGTCGGTACTCCGGCTAATATAGTTGAGGCGGTGTACCGGGGCGTCGATTTCTTCGATTGCGTACTCCCCGCGAGGAACGGCCGTCACGCCAACGTATATACAATGGAAGGAAAGCTGAACCTGCTCAACAAGCAATACGAGCGGGACGGCCGCCCTATCGATGAGGGCTGCGGCTGCCCCGCCTGCGCAAACCATTCAAGGGCCTATATCCGGCATTTATTCAAGGCGGGCGAACTGCTGGCCCTGCGGCTGTGCGTGCTGCATAACCTGTATTTTTATAATAACCTGATGGAAAAGATAAGGGATTCAATAGCAAGAGGCGCGTTCGGCGCGCTCAGAGAGCAAGTAATATCAAACTATGCAAGAAGGGTTGAATAATATGGAAGACTTTGAAATCGTCGGCAAGTCTTATGACAAGACGATAGAGCTGGGCGCGAAAGGGATTGATCCCTATAAGGACTTGCCTGAGTGGATTAAGGCCGACCCCGACTACCCCGCGTTCGAGCGGGCCAGGAATGACGGGGGAGACTCCGGCAGCGACGACCCGAGGATTAAGGCGTTCCTTAACCCGTCGGCGGGAGAGCGGTTTGTTGACCTCGGATGTTCCCTTAACCTGATGTTGCGCGGTTATGACGCGTGGCCCTCGGAGTACCACGGGGTGGACGTCAGCGCCAAGACGATTGAGCTGCTGAAAGGCTTCGTCGCGAAGAATAACCTTACTGTCGGGGCTCTTATCAACGGGAGTTTACACGAAACGCCTTTCGAGGCCGATTATTTCGATATCGGAGCCTGCGTGGGTTCATTGGAATATTTTAAAAAGGACTTTGTCGAAAAAGCGTTGTCCGAGTTCAACCGGATATTAAAGCCCTCGGGCAGATTCGTTCTGGATATCCCGAACATTACAAGCCCTATGCGGCGCTTTATGAACATCTTGGAGGAATACCAGGGCAGGCCGGATAAATTTGATATATCGCCGGATGAGTTCGAGGCGATGCTGCGCCCGTTCTTTTCATTTGAGAGGGTTGATTATGACGGCGTCGCGATGATCCAGTATTACCTTACGAAGAAAGAAATGAAGAAAGAACCGAATAAATATAAAGAGCTGGAGCCGTATCTGGAGAGCGGCTTGATCGGGGTATTGCAAAAAGCCCAGGGCCTGTACGGCTGGCTCTCGGAGGACTTGCTTGCGCATGTAGCGGAGAAGACCGGGCAGAGCAGGGCGAAGGTCTACGGAGTCGCTACGTTTTACGCCCAGTTCAGGCTTAAACCGATGGGGCGGCGTCATATCCTGCTGTGCCAGGGGACGGCCTGCCATGTCAACGGCTCGGCGGAAATAGAAGAGGCGGTCCGGGAGGAGCTGGGCGTTTCCGAAGGCGAAACCACCGCCGACGGTATCTTTTCATATAATAACGTGGCGTGCCTGGGCTGCTGCAGTCTGTCGCCGGCGATGATGATAGACGGCAAGGCTTACGGCTCCCTTACGCCCGGCAAAGCCAAAGCCATTATCCGTGAAATCCGCAAGGAGGAGACTGTATGAGACTGAGTGTTGGGCGCGGGAGCTGCGGAATAGCCGCCGGGGCCGACGAGGCTCTGAATATTCTTAATGAAGCGGGCCTTGAAGCCGGAACCGTCGGCTGTATAGGGCTGTGTTATTTGGAGCCCATCGTCAGTCTGGACGGGGAGCTTTACGTAAAGGTGAACAAAGAAGGCGCCGCCGAGATTGCGAAGGCCGCTAAAGGGCAGGACAACAACGCGAAGGACTGGCTTATTTCCGAAGGAGATAAGGCTGTTTTAGCAGGGCAGCAGCGTATCGCGCTGAGAAACTGCGGCATTATCAACCCGGAGGAGCTGGAGGCATACGGGCTGTACCGGGCTTATGAAAAGGCGCTGACAATGAGCCCGGAGGCCGTGATAGAAGCCTTGAAAACATCAGGGCTGGGCGGACGCGGCGGGGCCGGGTTCCCCACCTGGTTTAAATGGGACGCCTGCCGGAAATCGGCGGGGGATAAGAAATACATTATTTGCAACGCCGACGAAGGGGACCCCGGCGCCTTCATGGACCGGGCTCTGATAGAAGGCGACCCCCACGCGCTGATTGAGGGTATGATGATCGCGGCCTATGCCATCGGGCATCCTTCGGCTCATGTGGAGGGTATCGTATACGCGCGCGCCGAGTATCCGCTGGCTATTACACGCCTCGGGCGGGCGATAGGCCAGGCCAGGGCCGCAGGGTATCTGAACGATTCTTTCGATATACGCATCAAGGAAGGGGCCGGGGCCTTTGTCTGCGGCGAGGAAACCGCGCTTATCGCTTCGATAGAGGGCGAACGGGGTATGCCCAGGCTCAAACCGCCTTTCCCGGCCCAAAGCGGCCTCTGGGGCCTTCCGACGAATATTAATAATGTAGAGACCTACGCAAACGTGCCGTATATTATACTCAACGGGCCTGAGCGTTTCGCGGAGATCGGCACGGAAAGCAGCAAGGGCACAAAGGTCTTCGCCTTGACGGGGAAGATAAAAAACGGCGGCCTGGTGGAAATTCCTATGGGCCGTAGCCTCCGGGAGGTCATCTACGGCCCGGGCGGCGGGGTGCGGGGCGGCAAGGCCTTCAAGGCCGTTCAAATGGGCGGCCCTTCGGGCGGCTGCATTCCCGAGAGCCTGCTGGACACATTAATCGATTATAAAGCCCTGACCGCCACCGGAGCGATTATGGGTTCCGGCGGCATGGTGGTAATGGACGAGGATACCTGTATGGTGGATATGGCGCGGTTCTTTCTGGACTTCATCTGTAAAGAGAGCTGCGGGAAATGCGTCCACTGCCGCATAGGGACTAAGCGTATGCTGGAAATCCTTATCCGCATAACCGAGGGCGGAGGAGAAGAAGGGGATATCGAACGCCTGCTGGAGCTGGGCCAGCAAATAAAGGACGGGGCCCTCTGCGGCCTGGGCCAGACCGCGTCCAACCCCGTGCTGACGACGATACGCTATTTCCGTAACGAATACGAGGATCACATCGCGCACAAGAAATGCACCGCCCACAGCTGCAAAGCCCTTATCCATTACGAGATTAACCGCGACCGCTGCGTCGCCTGCGGCCTGTGCCGCAAGGCCTGCCCGGCCGGAGCCGTCCAAGGCGCGCCTAAGGTGGCCCATTCGATAGACCAGGATAAATGCGTTAAATGCGGGAAGTGCATGGAGAGCTGCAGGTTTGGGGCGGTGCTCATAAACTAAAAAAGGTTATTACTCAAAAATACCGAATATTTATTGTTGAAATATAGCAAAAAGATGCTATAATTATGACAAAGGATATTTGTGTGTTAGAGAGGTAATAATATGTCGGATGGACAAGCTGGCATGCTGTCTGATAAAGATATAAGAAAATACTGGGGTTCCAACGGTATTGACATATTCACGGATGGTGATGAGATTCCCTTTGACGGCGATAATCAGATTCAGCCGAGTTCCGTTGATTTGAGGTTCCGAAGACAATACAACCGTTTTAGTTTGCCTGCGGACAAGCACATATCCGTTAAACATCAGGATTATACTGAAATTTCGGAGCTGAAAACCGGAGAACCGCTCATTATACAACCCGGCGAATAATACTGACGACAACACTCGAGCAGGTGCATTTATCAAACGAGTTCGCAGGGTTAATAACAGGCAGAAGCAGCGTCGCAAGGCTTGGCGTAATGGTGCAATGTTGTCAGGATTTTGTCAATCCCGGCAACAAGCAAGCCGTGGCGTTGCAAATTATTAACCTCAGCCCAAATCCTGTGGAACTGGATTCCAGCTTAGCCATATGCCAGTTGATAATCTTTAAGCTGACTTCCGCAGCTGAAAAGGGGTATACCAACAATCCCAAGTCTAAGTACGCCCATGAAACGGTGCTCATTCCGTCGAGAATGTATACCGAGAGCGATAAAAAGGATGACGCCAAGCCGCGAAGAGCAGATTTACGAAAAATGCTTAGGTTGTGGATGCAAAAATGGATAAGACCGATTATTCCTTCTCTACTCGTTGGTACGTTTATAACGCCGTTTGTATATAATGGAGTGAAAGATCGCCCAGTCAGCGAGATTTTTACGATTATATGGGAATTACCCATGAGCGTTCCCATAGGAATCGGGGTATCTCTTTTGTACATATGGCTTGTGGGAGGAGACAAAAGAAAATGAAAATTTATATAGCTTCCCCGTATAAACGGCAGAAGGAAATAAATGACGCCATATGCGACAGATTACGAGCGATGGGTTACGATGTGTTCCTGCCCAGAAGCATAGACGTAGACGCGGTAACGGAAGATGATATGCGTTTTGTCGCGCAGGTCTGTTACCGGGAGATAAAGCAGTGTGATGCTATGGTTATCGTACATCCTTTCGGGATGAGCGTCTCCTGCGAAATTGGGTACGCAATATGTCTCAAGGAAATGGGCAGAGATAAAACCTTGATTCTGTATACAGCGGGAGACGCGGATAAATCTCTTCTCTACAGCGAAGCCATGATTATGCCGTATATTAATTTCGAGGCGGAATCTATAGACAACTTAACCGCTTTCATTAAAGACTTAGATAACCTAAGTTTAATGAATAAAGCTCCCCCGAATCTTCCAACCGGAACTATGTCACGATAAAGATGCAAGAACCTGTCCTCAATAATGGTCTGCCCATTATTGAGGACAGGTGTTAATTACCAATCTCGGTATATATCCTCACATCCCCAGCGCATTCTTAATGTAATGCCTTGAAATCTCGGCGGAGTTGTAATTAGACAGCGCGGGGCAGTCCAGCTCGACGCAGAGGACGCCGTCATAGCCGATTTCGTTAAGGGCGGCTCTGACGGCGGGGAAGTTCACGGTTCCAAGCCCCAGCGCTCTGAACGACGCCATCTTCTCCGAGCCTTCCGCAAGGCTTAGGGCGTATGTGTCAACGTCCTTGAGGTGGATATACCGCACCCTTCCGCCCAGCTTTTTAATAAGGGCGGCTGGGTCGATGCCCGCAAGCGTGCTGTGCGCGGTGTCGATGCAGAAGGCCACGTTTTCCGGGCTGGTATGGGCGGCAAGGTAGTCTATCTCTTCCTGGGCGTAGACGCAGGTGCCGAAATGCGGATGGAAGCATAATGTCACGCCTAACCCTTTCGCATATGCCCCCAGCGTATCGGCGACGCGGCACATCGCGTCCAGCATCGCGGGGTTAGGCGGGCGCTCCGGCGGTCCGTCGTCCCCGAAGCCCGAATTCTGGCAGTTATAGAACTTCCCCCCGACGGCGGCAAGGAATTCTATTTGTTTCTTCCCCGTCTCAATCGCAGCCGCCTCGTCAAAGCCGAAATGCCCGTACAGGCACACCAGCTTTACGCCGCACCGCTTCTGGAGCTTCACCAGCTCATCGGGGTTTTCCGCGTAGTAATCGCGGATAAAGGCGAAGTTCTCCACATAGTCATAACCCAGATACTTGCATTCCTTGAAAGACGCCTCCAGCTGCTTTTTCGCCGCCTCCGGCTCTCTGGCCGATATCCATGTCCATCCCGTGTAAGCGATTTGCATGCTTTACCTCCTGTATTTTAATCCAGTACCCCTGCTAATCCGCTGTTGACCATCGGCGCTTCCCTTACATAGTCCGTTGTTAAATCGACGAACCGCCGCTCCTTGCTCGATACTGTAAACGCCGTCATTATCTCCATTACATGAAGCTGCTGAACCGAGTTGGCCCGGTGAGGGCGGCCCGTTTCAATGGCCTTGCACATATCTGCGAGGCCCAGGCCCCTGCTGTTATCCCGGTATCCGAACATCAAGGGCAGCTGACGGTATCCTCGGTACAGGCTTATTTCCTCGGGCTTTAACAGCGCGGGATCCGTCTTGGCGGCCTCGCCGTCCTCCCTGCGGAATAAAAGGATCGGCCCGCCGAAGGTATTGGGATCGGGGACGACGAGCGTGCCCTCCGAGCCGTATACCTCAAAACGCGCCTGCGTGGTATAATGGGCGTCGAAGGTCGTTATCAGCTGGGCGACGGCGCCGCTGTCAAACTCGATGCAGCCTGCGGCGTGCGTGTCCGCAGTGACCGTAATATTCTCTCCGAAATGGGGCTTTGAGGTGATAATGCGGTTATCGAAGCCGCGCCTGGTTACGCCGGTGACGGACTTTGCCCGGCCCAGCAGGTTCAGCAGCGCCGAGATATAATATGGCCCCATGTCCATCATCGGGCCGCCGCCCCTGGTGTAATAAAACTCCGGGTCGGGGTGCCAAGTCTCATGGCCACGGCAGATCATCGCGCAGTCCGCGCCGATGAGCCTGCCGATAAGCCCCGCGTCGATGATCCTGCGGCAGGTCTGTATCCCCGCTCCGAGGAACGTGTCCGGCGCGCCGCCCAACCGCAGGTTCTTCTCCCTAGCCAGCGCGAAGAGCGCGTTGGCTTCGTCCATATCCACCGCCAGCGGTTTCTCGGAATACACATGCTTGCCGCAGAGCAGCGCGGCCTTAGTAACCGCGAAATGTTCGGCGGGCCGGGTAAGGTTCAGGATAACGTCAACGGCGGGGTCGTCAAAGGCTTTTTGCATATCCGCGTAGACATTAACCCTTTTGCCCGTTTCCTCCAGTATGTACGCCGCGGCCTTCTCCGCGCGTTCGGGGATCAAGTCGCATACGCCGGCTATCTCGATTTCCCGGAACATCCCGCAGATGTTCTGTAAGTAAATCCCGCTGATGGCCCCGGCGCCGATAAAGGCTATTCTTGTCATATTACACGTCCTTTCGTGTGGTTGTATGTGACGCTGCCGGATTCAATATTGATTCTATTCCATTTCAAACGCGTATCCGTTATATCCTGTCCGCATATTCAAAACTATCCTTTATCCAGCCGTCTATAAATGCTTCGATTTCCTGTATATCATTGGCCTGCGTAAATCCATTAATATAAGAAATAAGATAGAAAAAGAAGAATTGATAGCAATAATATGCCAATCTTTCATTTCGTATAGCATACTCAATATTGTTTTGGCGCAACGCTCTTTGAAAAGCTTCTCTCGCCCAATCGCGAGAACACATTACCCACGCGTCCCGCTCCAGCGGGGCGAGAATAGGGTTATCCCAAGCAACGATAAAATATCTGCCGCCGTCTTTCGTCTTTATGATTTTGCTGATAAAATCAATCCCGTGGTTACAGAGGTGTTCAATAACGTGAAAGCTGCGCTCATAAACAGCAGCGTAAGCGGCCGGATAAACCAATTTGACAAAGTAACTCTCATCCGTACTGTCCAAGCGCCATGTTTCACCATAAAATCCGCGCTTCGCAGGCGTGATATCGGCCGCTTTAATGCAATACTCATCGCGCAGAAACCTAGCCAGCCTGAATATATATTCACTATCGCGACACATATTACTATACATACCCAGACATACGCCAGCCCTAAGGACGGAGCAAAGCCCCGTCCCTACAAGCTCCTCGCGCCTTTCATTATTCATTGTTCATTCTTCATTATTCATTGGCAGCCTACGGCCGCCTCAACCGCCCCGCACACCCTTATCAGCGCCGCCTCATCAAAGCGTCTGGCTATCCAGTATGAGCCGTAGGGCAGCCCGTCCTCGCGCTTGCCTATCGGAACGGTCATGGAGGGGAAGCCCGTGAAAGGCGCGGTGCGGTAGCAGTCGCAGAGGATAACGTCGGCCCCGCTCTCGTCAAAGACCGCGTCCAGCCTTGCGATGGCCCGCTCCCGTTCCAGTAGGGCGTTTATGTAACGCGGCTCGGTCATATTGCCCGTGGTTTCGTTCTGACAGTACAGCAGCAAGTCCTGCCCGTATTTCAGTGCGCGCGCCGCGTGGGCCTGGTTATATAGGATGATGTCGTTCAGGCTCTTCATTGAGGAACGCGCCGTCGACAGATAATGATTAATGCAGGCCTTGAACTCGCATTTCATCAGGTCGCCGATGTTGTACTCGTTCCCCAGCTCCACATCAATAACAATGGCTCCCGCGTCCGTAAGGATTTTCAGCAGATTTTCATAGGCTGGATTTTCCTCATTCCGTTCTTGGTAAACCGCTATCCTGGCGCCTTTCAGCCCGTCTGGGTTCAGGTGCCTTGTATAATCATATTCATTACCGCAAACGGACATCGCGTTAAGCATTATCGCGGCGTCCTCCACGCTCCGGGTCATCGGCCCCGCCGTGTCCAGCGTGTACGAAATCGGTATGATCCCCGCGCCGTCCACAAGGCCTTTCGTCGGCTTAATCCCCACTATGCCGCAGTGCTGGGCCGGGGATATGATAGAGCCGCAGGTCTCCGTCCCTATCGCGGCGGCGCATAAACCCGCCGCCACCGCGACGGCCGAGCCGGAGCTGGAGCCGCTGGGTGTCTCTGTCCGAACATGGGGATTGATAACCTGGCCGCCCCGGGAACTGTAGCCCGAAGGCATCTTTCCGTCGCACATAAAGTTGGCGAACTCGGTCATATTCGCCTTGCCCAGGATGACCGCCCCCGCCTCCCGCAATCTCGCGACCAGCGGCGCGTCTTCCCCGGCGTAGTTATCGGCAAGGGCAAGCGACCCTGCGGAGGTGCGGAGCCTGTCGCCGGTATTGATGTTGTCTTTGAGCAAAATAGGGATACCGAATAATTCGCTGTCTGTATAGATGCCCTTTAGTTGCTCGTCCAGGGCGGCGGCTTGGTTCAACGCGTCGGGATTCAGCTCCAGCACCGCGTTCAGCCCGTCCGGGCATGAATCGATCTCGGCGATCCGTGTGATGCAATCCGCTGCCAGTTCCCTTACGCTCAGGCTTTTATCCCGGAACTTCGCTTGAATCTCACGGATGCCCATCCCGCATATCTCTTGCGCCGTCACAGCGTATCACCGGCCTTGCGGCCTTCCGTCATCGCCTTTGCGGCCTTATAAGCCGCCTCACGCTTATAATCGTTGTTCCAGCGGTTTATGCCTATGTAATCAAAGATAATCATTCCTGTGTGGCGGCAGAAGCGGTCCATCTGCTCAAGGCAGGTCAGCATCCCGTTCCCCGTCCCGCCGGGCGAGGCGATTAACAGCACGGGCTTCCCAGTCAGCGCGCCGCCTTCACGCCTGAACTCGCAGCGGCGCAGCCTGTCTAAGAAGGACTTGATTCCTTCGGCCATTTCGCCCCAGTACACCGGGGTTATAAGGCATAGCGCGTCGGCTTCATTAACTCTATTCTGCGCTTCGGTAAAGCCGTCGTCGCCGTATCCGCAGGTATGCCTTTCCAGGCAGTTACCCCAGCCTTCCCTGCAGCAGCGGCAACGGGTAATGCCTTCCATACCCAGCACTTCCGGGCTTCCCCCGCCGGCTTCGATGCCTTTTATTACCGCGTCCTCAACGGATTTGCACAGGCCGTCTTTCTTGGGATTGCCCGAGATAATCAGAAACTTCATTTTATTCGCCGTCCTTTCTTACATTAATTGTAATCCAAATGAAAGGAAAAATCAATTCAATAAAAGAGGTTTTTATGTTAAACTCTTACCCATGATTGAGCTGAGAAACATCACAAAATCCTATACGATAAGGAAGCGCGGGGACGGCGCGGCCCAGGCGCTTAAATCCCTGTTTAGGCCCGAGAAAACCACGGTTGAGGCCGTGCGGAACTTGAACTTCACGGTGGGCGAAGGCGAAATCGTGGGTTACATAGGCCCGAACGGAGCGGGTAAATCGACCACAATAAAGATCATGTGCGGCATCCTGCGCCCGGACAGCGGGGAGTGCGTTATAAACGGTTATGTGCCGTGGAAGAGCCGGGCCGAGTATGTGCGGGGTATAGGCGTAGTCTTCGGCCAGCGTTCCCA
>JAISVU010000209.1 GCA_031271375.1 Clostridiales bacterium
ATAGGGCGAGCCATCCCAGAACCGCGCGGAAGATTGATATTTGCCTAATGAGCGACACAATAGACCTTTCCCAAACCATCGAATGCGGCCAGTTCTTCCAATACAGAAAGGATAACGGCGGCTACTGGGTCGTCTCGTCCGGGAGGCGGGCGTTCATAATCCAGGACGGGGACGGGCTGCGGTATGAGGGCGTCAATGACGGCGATACCGGGTTTTGGGACAATCTGCTGGATCTTTCAACAGATTATGAAGAGATTAAAGGACACCTCACGGAGAACGACCCCGTAATGCGGGAGGCCGTGCGGTTCGCACCAGGGATACATATAATGAACCAGGATCCCTGGGAATGTATGCTGGGGTTTATAATATCCCAGAACAACCGGATTCCGATGATAATGAAGACATTACGGAATATTTCGCAGATGTTTGGGAATGGGTTTAACAATGACGAGGACTACGCGCCGCCTAAGCCGGATATCCTTGCGGCGCTGGACGAAGCCCCGATACGTGAGTGCAAGGCCGGTTTCAGGGCTAAGTACATACTCGACGCCGCGCGGAAGGCGGCGGGCGGAGACATCAACCTTTATAGTCTCGGAGATGTTGATACCGGGGCCTTGCGAACGCTTCTGATGACGGTTAACGGGATAGGGGCGAAGGTCGCGGACTGCGTTATGCTCTTTTCTATGGGCCGCAGGGAGGTCTTTCCCATCGACGTATGGATCGCGCGTGTTATGCGGCGGTTATACTTTGACGGAAGAGAGGTTCCGCTCAAGGAGATACAGCTCTTCGCCGCATCCCGCTTCGGCCCTCTCGCGGGTTACGCCCAACAGTATCTATTTCACTATGCCAGGAGTAAAAAGATCGTATGAAATGGATTGAAGCAGTTATTGAAACGGCCTGGGCCGAAGGCGGGTTTTCCGCAGAGCTTGTTACCGGAGCCTTAATGGAGCTGGGCATAACAGGCATCGAGAACGAAGACGCTTACGAGACGCGGCTTTACTTGGAAAACAACCCGGACAGCTGGGACTACGCCGACGAGGAAATCCTAAGCGCCGAGCCGGGCAAGAGCTTTTTGCGGTTTTATATCGACGCCTCAGACAGGCGGCTGATTGACAATATAGAAGCGGCGCTGGAATATCTGCGCCGGGGCGAGTTCGCGGCTATACTGGGCTCTCTTGAAATGCGGACAAAGATTGTTGACGACGAGGGCTGGATTGACAACTGGAAACAATATTATAAGCCCTTCCGTGTGGGTAAGCGGATTATAGTAAGGCCTGTTTGGGAGGATTATATCCCGGAAGATGGCGACGCCGTGCTGTCCTTTAACCCGGGGCAGGTGTTCGGAACGGGGCTGCACCAAACCACGCGCATGTGCCTTGAGGCATTGGAAGCTATCATTATGCCCGGCGCGAAAATCCTTGATATCGGCTGCGGCAGCGGTATTCTGTCCATAGCGGGGCTTCTGCTCTCGGAAGGCTCCCAGGCCGCGGCGATAGACACGGACAGGGCCGCGGAGCGCGTCGTCGCGGAAAACGCCGCCTTCAACGGCATAGACCCGAACCGGCTGAAAATTATAATAGGCAATGTTCTGACCGACGATATGTTGTTAGAGACAATCCGCGAAAAGTATGATATAATAATGGCAAATATCATAGCGGATGTCGTAATAGGCCTCGCGCCTGTTGTAAAAGACATGCTGGCTCCCTCAGGACGCTTTATTTCGTCGGGTATTATAAAGGATAGGGTTGAAGAGGTAATGAATAGATACCGTGAGGCGGGCTTTGAGATTACGGACATTATCCGTGACGGGGAATGGGCAGCGCTGGTAGCGAAGTGTGGCGGTTAAGTGAACAGGTTCTTTATTACGGGACTGACAACGAAGGAAAGCGGCGGTACGCTGCGGCTGGACGGTTCCAACGCCCGTCACGCGAAGGACGTGCTGCGGCTTGAACCGGGTGACCGCGTGATAGTATGCGATGGCGCGGGAACGGATTATCTGTGCGAAGCGGAGACATCCGGCGCGGGTTATTTGGATCTTACCGTAGTTTCACGCACGGCAAATCAAGCCGAACCGATATTTAAAGTACACCTGTTCCATTCGCTGATGAAATCTGATAAAATGGAACTGGCGGCGCAGAAGGCGGTGGAGCTTGGGGTTTGCGGGATATGGCCCTTCCAGTCCGAACACAGCGTAGCGAGGCTGGGCGGCGGAACAACGGCAAAAGCGCTAAGGCTGCAAAAAATAATTGAATCGGCGGCGAAACAGTCGGGACGCGGAATCCTGCCCCAATGCCACGCAGCTACGGATTTTAACCATGCTATTATCAACGCGAGGAGCCTTGCCCCCTGGCTAAAGCTGGCCGCCCATGAAAAAGCGGACGTTTTATTGAAAGAGCGGTTAAAAGAAGGGCTCGAAAATCATAAAATTGGCGAAAATATAGCTGTGTTCATTGGCCCGGAGGGCGGCTTCTCCGACGCCGAGGCACGGATGTTTGAGGATAACGGCATTATGACCTTTTCAATGGGCAGGCGTATAATGAGAGCGGAGACGGCGGGGATTGCCGCGCTGTGCTGCGTACTTTATGAGTTAGAGGGATAACGGATGCTAAAGATCGCAGGACTGATACTGCTGGGAATAATCGGGCTGTTTATCCTGGTCTGCGCGATGCTTCTGTTCATTCCTATAAGGTACAGGCTCAACGCCTCCAACGCCGGCAGTTCCTTCCGTATGAGCTGGTTTCTTGGGTTCTTTAGGTTGCGTTACGCGGATAAAGCCTTTAAGGCGACAGTGTTTTGGTTTAAGCGGATAAAGCTCAAGGGGAAGAGCAAGCAAACCGCGAAAGGCGCGAAAAGCGCGAAAAAAGATAAAAATAAGGAGGGCAGCCTCCTTAAAACGCTGAAAAGCGCAGCGTCTTATCCCGATAAGGGCTTGCTGCTCAAATGTACAATAAGGCTTGTTAAGCGTATGCTCAAGGCGATAAAACCGCGGGTATTCAGGGCTTCGCTGGATATAGGCACGGGAGAGCCCGATACCACGGGTTATCTGCTGGGCTTTGCGGGAATACTTCAAGGTATGTTTAACCTGGATTTAAGCGTAGAGGGCTGCTTTGAGGAAAAACTGTTCCGTTATGATGTCCTGATAAAGGATTTATTATATTGCTGGCCCTTCGTATGGGCGCTTACGGCGTTCTGTGTACGGCGGCCGGTGCGGGCGATAATTAAAGAATTTATGAAAAGGGATGATGCGGATGAGCGAAACACTAAAACAATCCTTCGACGCGATATTCGGGAAACTTGAGCATTACGCGGCCTCCAAGACAGTCGTCGGCGATCCGATTACCTTCGGCAATGTAATCATCGTGCCGTTGGTTGACGTTACGCTCGGGGCCGGGGCCGGAGCGGGCAACAAAGGCGGCGGGGGCGGGGGACTCGGGGCAAAGATAAGCCCCAGCGCGGTTCTTGTCGTCGTGAACGACACGGTGCAGCTGGTAAACGTAAAAGATCAGGATTCCATTAACAAGCTCATTGACATGGTACCCGGCATTGTATCAAAGCTGGGGGGCTTCTTTAAAGAGAAGAGCCGGGAACCGGGAACCGAGAACCCAGATAGTTAGTTTAGAAAAGAGGGCATTATATGGGAGCAAGAACTCCTTACAGACTTGTAACAATACTCATGCTGACAGCCATGCTATTAACGGCTTTTTCGGGCTGTGCCGGAGGCGGCGGCGCGTCCGCAGACGGGGATGAGTTTGGACTCTATACCTCTTTCCGGGATGTTCCGGGGATTACGGCGGACGAGATCGAGGCCGTCGAGGCGTTGCAAGCCGCGTATAAATCGGACGGCGAACCCTTTAAATACGGGATGTCCTCAACGAGCGAGGTATTTTTAGACGAGAACGGCGCCGTGGGCGGCTTTACCGGTTACTTCTGCCAATGGCTGTCCCAGCTCTTTGAGATACCGTTCGAGCCGGTAATACTGGAGTGGACTGATGTTCACGCGGGCTTCGGCACCGGCGGAATAGACTTTTCCGGGGCCATAACCAGGAGCGCGGAACGCGAGGCGGCGGGATACATAATGACCGACCCCATCGTCAATCGTCAAATAAGGTATTACACTCTTGACGGTTATGAGCCCGCCGCTTTCGAGGAAGGTAGGCGCCCAAGATACGGCTTTCTGGAGCTTTCCGTCGTTAATTCTTTTGTCGAGCCGTATTTAACCGAGGATTACGAGCCCGTTTTTGTTAATAACTATGAAACCGCGTATGAGATGCTTCAAAACGGCGAATTGGACATATTCTACACCACAACCGCCGCAGACGCGTTCTTCAGCGAAAGAAGCGATATACAGGACCGCGACTTTCTTCCGGTTATCTTCCAACCCGTCTCACTATCAACGCGCAAGGCAGAGCTTGCGCCGATAATTTCCGTGGTTCAGAAGGTTCTCCAGAGCGACCGCGCCTATCAGCTGACGGAGATGTACAGACAGGGCCAGCAGGATTTCAGCCGGATGCTCCTGTTTGAGCGTCTGACCGCGGAAGAACGCCAGTACATAAAAGACCACCCCGTAATTCCATATGCCGCCGAGGTGGACAACTACCCCATCAGCTTTTATAATCAGCACGAGAATAAATGGCAGGGCATCGCGGAGGATGTGTTAAACGAGGCGTCGCGGCTCACCGGGCTCACCTTCGAGAAAGTGAGCGACATAAGCGACGTCTGGAGCACGATTTTCCATATGCTTGAGAGCGGCGAAGCATCGGTTGTATCGGAGCTTATGCGCAACGAAGAGCGCGAAGGACGCTTTCTATGGCCGCAAACGCCTCTGCTTACGGATCATTACGCCTTTATTTCGCTTATGGATCTCCGCGAGGTGGCGATAAATGAAGTCACATACCTTAGGGTGGGCATTGTAGCGGACAGCGCGTATGCGGACGCCTTTAGAAAGTGGTTCCCCGATCATTCCAATACTACATGGTTTTCCACGATCAACGACGCGATGGACGCGCTGGATGATAACGAAATAGACTTGGTAATGGCCAGCGAGAAACAGTTTTTGGCCTTGATGAGCTATAACGAGTCGTCAGGCCATAAGATAAACCTTATGATGGACTTTTCCTATGAATCCCTGCTGGGATTCAACATAAACGAGCCGCTGCTGTGCTCTATTATAGAAAAAGCAATGGACCTGATTGATGTCGAGGGCATCACCGATACCTGGACGCGTATGGACTATGACTACAGGCTGCAAGTGGCGCAGGCCCGCCAGCCCCTGCTGCTGGCCCTTAGCGGGCTGCTCCTCGTCATTCTCGTCCTCACCGCGGCGCTGCTGTACCGTAACAGCACGGCGGAGAAACGCCTGAAAATCCTTGTGGATCAGCGTACAAACGAGCTGATGGATCAAACCGTAACATTGAGCACTGTTTTAAACACTATCCCGGATCTGATCTTCTGCAAAGACCTGGACTCTAATTTCACGCGGATTAACCGTAGCATGGAAATCTTTTACGGCGTTACCGAGGAACAAGCCCGGGGGAAAAAAGACATACACGCTTATAGCATACCTCCCGAAAAATCAGAGTTTTTCCGTTCTATGGACATAAAGACGGCACAGGAGCGAAAGCAGCTTAAATACGAAGAGGTGACCAAAAACGCCAAAGGCGAGCAGTGCATTATGGAGACCCTTAAGGTACCCATTATAAAAAATAATGTTGTAACGGGAACCCTGGGCATTTCGAGGGATGTCACCGAGCGCAGGGAAATGGAAGAGGCTACGAAGGCCGCTTCTCAGGCAAAAACATCCTTCCTTGCCAATATGAGCCACGAGCTGCGCACGCCCTTAAACGTAATCATCGGCCTTGCGGACTTGATGCTGGAGGATGAAGCCCTCCCCGTGTACCTTAAGTCAAACCTGGTAAGCATAGCCTCGTCGGGCGGCACGGTTCTCAGCATCATCAATGACGTATTGGATATATCAAAGATAGAGTCGGGCAAACTCAGCATTATAAATACCGAGTATCATGTTCCCAGCCTTATAAACGACACAGCGATAATGACTAAAACACATATTGGTGATAAACCAATCTCCTTCTCGCTTAATATAGGGGAAAACCTGCCTGAGGTTCTGATCGGCGACGAACTGCGTATAAAACAGATACTCAATAATCTTTTGAGCAACGCCGTTAAATATACGAACCGAGGCAGTATAATCCTCACAATGCAATGCAGCAACGAGCCTGACCCGGAAGACGGCACGGTTATCCTGTCCCTCGGGGTGAAGGACACCGGAATAGGGATAAGCGGGGAGGACATTGAGCCCATCTTCACCGATTATTTCCAAGCAAATGCGCAGCCCGGCCGCAAGGCAGACGGAACAGGCCTTGGGCTTTCCATAACCCGGCGTTTGGCTGAGGCGATGGGCGGCACCATTAATGTTGAAAGCGAGCTGGGCAAAGGCAGCAATTTTCAGGTAACAATTAAACAGCAATATGCGGGAGA
>JAISVU010000287.1 GCA_031271375.1 Clostridiales bacterium
ATCGGTATCGTTAGAATGGATAAAAAAGCGGGCCTTGACGCGGATTATATAACCGCTGTGGTAAAACAGCGGCTTGAAAAGGACACCGGAGCCAATGTTCAATTATATAATGAGATAAAAACTAAGGAATGCAGGGCTTCGGACTTTTTAACGACGGACGCCCTCATCTCCGATATAACGGGACGTATCAACTATCGGGTTGAGGCGGCGGTAATATCGGTAAACGGCGAACGCAAGGCAGTGCTAAAGACCCAGGCGGAAGCGGACGGGCTGTTGGAAGGTATCAGCAGCATGTACTACGATGATAACTTAAATATTATTTCTTGGTCTTTTGAGGAAGTTGTGGACGTTATAATGGAGTATGTGGACCGGAATGTTATAATACCCGCCGACCAGGCCCAAAGAATACTTACGGCCTCCGAGCTTGTTCAGGATACGCATACCGTCGTTTATCAAGAGAATCTTACTACGATCAGGAATCTTTACAATATGACGGAGAGTGAGATTTTAGCGATTAACCCGGGTATTGATAAGGACAGGCTTTCCCCCGGGCAGGTGCTAAACGTTACGAAATCAAAGCCCCTTGTGTCCGTAAGGACCGTCGCAGAGATGGTCAGTTCCCATCCGATTAAATACGCTACCAAAACCCAGAATAACGATAACCAGCCTAAGAGCTTTTCGCGGGTGCTGGTTCAAGGCAAGGACGGCCAGGAGAATATCACAGAACGTATCATACGTGTAAACGGGCTTGAACAGTCCCGGGAGATACTGAACAGGACTACGATTGTAATACCGCAGGACGAGGTTATTGAGAAAGGGACGAAGTAAAAACGCGGATTGCAAAGAGCCATATATGAGTATGGCTTTTTTATATTCTGTTCGAACTAACAAAATGGAATATTTCCCCATTATATCTTAGAATGCTTCAAAATGTCTCTTGACACAACACATTCCGACTTGATACTATATGAGAAAGCAGTATTGATATGTGAGTATAATCACATCATATTAGGAGGGTGAGAACATGCCCAAAAAGGGATATGAGGCTTTAAGCAATACAAGGCGTGAAGAGATAGAAGAAAAAGCGATGCGCCTCTATTTGGATAACAAGTACGAGGATATCACGCTGAAGATGTTATTGGACGCGCTGTCTCTGCATCCTACCACTTTTTATCGGTATTTTTACGATAAAGACGAGCTCTACCTGCACTTGATAGAAATAACGCTTCGAAAACTGGACAAGTATTTTCAAGAAAACTCCGAAGGCGGTTACGATTTAATGACGCAGTTTTCAGGCCCGTGTTCGTTAAGCGATTTGGAAGTCGATTTTAGCAAAACGCTGCTGGATGCCCCAAGCTATATCCTGCTTCGAAGCTATTATGAAGTATACAAAGACACGTTGTTTGACCGATACAAGGAAATCCTCGGTAAACTCAGGCTTGAAGGCAAGCTCAGGCCGGATGTGGACGAGGACCTGACAAGCTACATGTACGCGACATCCATGTTTAATCTGCTTATGTTCTATAAAGATCATGGCATAAAAGATACTGAGACCCTAAAAAAGATGAAGAAATATCTCTTTTTCAGTTTCTTTCCGTATGGTTTAATGAATGAGAAGCCGGCGGATGAAACGAACTAAATAACCCTAACGGCGCCGGCTGAACGTACCGCCAGTTTTTGACAAGAGCCGGGGCCGAAACAACCGTCGAGTTCAGCTGAATAATGCTTATATAGCGATATAGGAACGAAGGCGAGTATCGTCCCGGCGAAACCGCCGCCGTGAACGCGGCATGCGCCGCTGTATTGAACGCGGCATGCGCCGTCTTCCTCCTCCATAATAGCCCTGGACAGGGCTAAAGCAAGGGAAACAGGCTGCGCTGCGGAGGAATCCGCTGTGTAGATATTCTGCAGCAGCATCGAAGACGATAACCCAGACGCGTTTACGAGGGATAAAAAGTCTTTTATCTGCCCTGATTTAAGCAAGCCAGCTTGTTTAAGCACTCTATCGTTTTCATCAAAGAAGTGCATAGCCCGCTGTAAAGCCCTGTCCCCAACTTCTCCGCGAATCGCAGGAAGCTGTTTGTAAAACATGGCTTTATCGCAGAAACCCAAGACCTCATGCCCTAAGCGGGCCGCTACCGCTTTCATTTCCACCGGCATAGAGGCGTAATCCGCCGTGAGGCTAGCATGGTCGCTTCTTGTAGATACTACGCACAGCTCATAGCCCGCTTCATGCGGATCGAAACGGATGGTCTGCACCGCCGGTTCGTCGTTATAGAAATCAATATAGACGAAACCGCCGTAAGCGGAAGCAGTTTGATCCATCAAACCGCTGGGCTTGCCCATGAAGTTATTCTCCGCGTGGCGGCCCGCTTTGGCAATCTCGATAACAGGGACAGCTCCGGCATTATACTCATGGCTTAGTACCGTGCCAATAAGGGTTTCGAAAGCCGCTGAAGAAGACAGCCCCGAACCCTCAAGCACCCGCGAGGTCATATAGATATCCAACCCGCCTGATTTATAACCGGATATATCAAAATAATCCAAGATACCCCGGATCAATGCGCCAGGGCTTTGCTTGTCATATGGCAAATCCCTGCTGACTGATACATCCGCGTAACCCTCTGAACACAGCTCAATAACCCCCGGATTGCCCGACGGCGCGGCGATGCCCAGAACGTCTAAATGTATTGCGGCGGCCAGAACCCTGCCCCGCTGGTGATCCGTGTGGTTGCCGCCGATCTCGGCCCTGCCGGGGGCGCTGTATATTCCTATTTCACGGTCCTGATTTATGTCAGGGCTGCCGAAACGCCGCTCAAAACCGCGAATCGCGCCGAGATAGCGTTCGGTTTGCTCCGCAACCGCGTCCGCGCCGTAAAGTTCAGCGAGTTTGCTTGAAAAGTCCCCGTTATGCAGGCCCTCTTTTATTTGTGATATAGTCATTGCTTTGCTCCTCAGAAGCATTAAGGTTATATTTTAACATCATTTATACTTGCGGTACCCGTACTCCCGTACCCGCCGACGCCTCGTGATGTCTCTCCCGCGTCTATTAAGTCAACCACTTCCCATACCGCCCGTTCCACCTTATGTATGACCAGCTGGGCT
>JAISVU010000307.1 GCA_031271375.1 Clostridiales bacterium
ATCAAGGTACTGCTTGCGGACGACAACCTGGACTTTTGCGACGTTGTTATCGGGTTCCTTGGCAAGCAAGAGGACATTGAGGTCGTAGGCATCGCATATGACGGCATTGAAACACTGGACAGGATTGTCGAGACGAAGCCGGATGTGCTGATTTTAGACGGGATCATGCCCAAACTGGACGGGCTCGGCGTATTGGAGCGCATGAGCAAGGATCCTTTGCCGGACAATACGGAAAGGCCCATTTGCATTATGCTCTCGGGAGTGAGCAACGAGCAGATCACGCAGCGGGCCATCGAGCTTGGCGCTCAGTATTATATGATAAAACCCTTTGACCTTGAGGCGCTGCTATCACGCATACGCCAGCTGTACAGCAAGCCCTCCGCTATTAAGAGCGGTTCGCCGGGGATGCGTTCAGCCAAAGGAGAGCAGGATCTCCAGCTGGAAATCGAAGCCCGCGTTACCGGGATTCTCCATGAGATCGGCGTCCCCGCGCATATCAGAGGCTATCATTATATGAGAAACGCTATCGTAATGGCGGTCAACAACCTGGATGTTCTTAACTACATCACAAAGGAACTGTATCCCAGCATAGCGAAGAAATGCGGAACAACGCCCAGCCGTGTCGAACGCGCCATCCGCCACGCCATCGAGGTTGCATGGAGCCGGGGCCGCATCGACGCGATAGACAATCTGTTCGGCTACACCGTGAACACCCATAAGGGGAAACCCACAAACAGCGAATTCATCGCGCTTATTGCCGACAGGTTACGGTTGGAACTCAAATCTTCGTAGAAGAAGAACTCAGAGCCCGGATAGTTGCTCTTGAAGAGGGTGATTATCTGGGCTCTTGATGTCTCCGTGCGAATTTATGATAGATGAGAAGTTCTAACGTATACAATGTTTTGGCGACGCATACAGGATACAAAAAAGCGAGCAGCGCCCTAAACGTATCATTTGGATAAGGCGACAGGTATGATTCTATAGGATAAGCTGTTACAAACAGCAGCGCTACGATAATCACCCATACATCCTTGCGCATTTTAAACAGGAGATGCAGCAGCGCAAAATCGATTATCCACGGGATAATATATACCCATATAACTTGAACGGCGATCGCCGCGTCCTCCGAACCGGTAATAAACAGGGGAACCAGTTCAATAACGGCGGGGGAAAGGAACATCAGAAGAAAGATTATTACCCTTGCCGGCGTTAAACGCTTCATTTATCCACCTCTTCTACAACAACGTGCAGTATTTTATTATCAGCGTCTCCACGGCAAGACGATCCGTAATGAGCCCCGTTTTAACGCCGTATTCGGCTTCAAGGCAGTCCGACAACGCCGCTGTCAGCGTTTCTTGAGGGAAATTAGCGGACTGGCGGAGGAAATCGGCCGCCATGAAATCCCGTATCCCGGCCCTGCGGGCAATCTCCGCCCCGGCGACCCCTTGAGCCTTGAGCCCCGCGCAAATAAGAATTAATCGGAACTGCCTTGCCATCATAGAAAGGATCATCAGCGGGGATTCCTTCATCGCGAGGAGCGCGTTAAAGGATTCCAAAGCCTTGATATTCTTTTGCCCCAGTTCCTTAACCATATCGAACACCTTGCCCCAAGCAGTCTGTTGGGACAGGGCTTCCACTTCGGACGTTTCTATAGTCCCGCCGGGGCCGGCGTAGGCGGCCAGCTTCATCGCCTCGGCGTGGAGGATGTCCATTATCCCGTCCGCGCCGCCCATCCCTATCCTGCGGAGCATCGCGAGGGCGGCGCCCTTTGTCATCTCCGTTCCTTCGGCATGGCAGAGCTTTGTCAGCCAGGTAATTAACTCGCCCTCCGAGGGCGTCGTGAAATCCACCGCTAAGCCTTTCTGCAAAATTTGCTTATACAGCCGCACCCGCTTGTCGGGGGCTTTGGCGTACTCGATAAACAATAACACCGTTGTCTCGGGCATTGCGGGCAGGTAATCCGCCAGCGTATCGGAGGCGTCCTTCCTTCCGGTTTGCAGCAGGCCGCTGTCTTTAATGATAATCAAACGCTTCGGCGACATAAAGGGCAGCGTCTCGGCGGCGGCGATTATCGCGTCGGGGTGGCATTTCTCGCCCTCGAAGACTGCGGCGTTCATATCGCCCATATCCCCCAGGGCCGCGGTTCTGAGGCGCTTTTCATAAGCCCGTATTAAATAACGCTCCGGGCCGCTGAAGATATACGCCCGGTCTATTCTACCAGATTTTAATCGGTTGTTGAGTTCTTTCATCCGCGTTCTCCGCCATGTATTTTATTGTGTACTGTCCGTTATTCGGCATAATCATCACCGCGCCCAGCTCCGCCGTATTGTAAACAGGAACGGACATCGCGTCAAGCCGTCCGGTAACATCGGGATGAGGATGCCCGTACATATTGTTCTTGCCCGCGCTGACCAGCGCGATTTCCGGCGAGACCGCGTCCAAAAAGTCCTGCGAGCTGGACGAACGGGAGCCGTGATGCGCCAGCTTTAATATATTAGCCTGGAGCATATGCTCATAACCCGCCAATACCTCGCGTTCCGCGTGGCCTTCCATATCCCCCGCGAGCATAAAGCTCACGCCGTTCGCACGGGCCATCAGCGCGAGGGACGCGTCGTTTCCCTCGCCGACGCTGTACTCCGAGGGGTAGAGGCAGTCTAGCGTCACCGCGTCCCAGAAGGTTATGCGATCCCCGGTAGTGATATAGTTAACTTCCGTACCGGTCAAGGCGGCGGCTTCAAGAAGAAGATTATTCATTTCAACGTCCGCGGCGCCGGAAGCCGATATAATCAATCGTTCAACGGCGCCCGCCGAAACCGCTTCGATGATTCCG
>JAISVU010000313.1 GCA_031271375.1 Clostridiales bacterium
TAAAACTCAGAGGGATATTCTTCTTTCTCTTGGTCTTGACAAGGATATCTTTGCTACTTTCATCAACTGCTTGAATTTGTAGGTATACATTCTGGGGTAGAGTTTAGGTTACAAAAAACAGCGAGCTTCATATTGCCGCTCAATGGCATGATTAGCCTCGTAAACCCCGGCAAAGCCGTAAACACCGACTTTTCTAGCTCAACCGTCGCGGTTGATACTCGCACGGAAAAATTCCTGTCGGCATAGACGGATTCCTTGGGATAGACGGCAAGCTCGGTTGTTGTGCCGCCAGTCCATGTGGAAATTTTCAGGTTTTCCGGATGGAGCGTTTCAAGGGCATACGTCATACGGCCTTATCCCATTCCTTGCACACGTCAACCCACTCTTTATACTGTGAATACCGCTCCAATTGCGGGATTGTAAGCTCAATGGCGCTGTTGGCGCTTCCGCAGGCGGGGAACACGGTGGCAAACCGTTTTAGCGATATATCAAGGTATACATCCACGCCTTCGTTAATCCCAAAAGGGCAGACCCCGCCCACCGCGTGGCCGACCAATTCCAAGGCTTCATCTGGCGATAGCATCTTGGCCTTGGCTCCAAACTTCGCCTTGTATTTTGCGTTGTCTATTTTGGCGTCGCCCGCAGTCAGGACAAGAATACATTTGCCGTTAGCCATGAAAGACAAGGTTTTTCCTATGCGGGCAGGTTCGCAGTCCAGGGCTTTCGCGGCCAGCTCCACAGTGGCGCTGGAAACATCAAACTCCATTATCTTGTCTTCCATGTTGAATTGCCCAAAATATTCCCTAACTCGTTGAATCGACATTTGTATCGCCGCCTGCCTTCTTTACGAAGGCATTCCGATATGCTCCGATTGCCTTGCGGATAATCTCGGCTGCTTCAGTTTGCCCACGAACTTCGTTGACCGCCGTTTCTTTATTCTCCAGCTCCTTGTATACGGTGAAAAAATGCCGCATCTCAAGAAAAATGTGGGAAGGCAGCTCTTCTATGTTGTGATAGCAGTTATAAGTGGGGTCGCCAAAGGGGATGGCAATTATCTTTTCGTCCATGCGCCCGTTGTCAACCATAGTTATTACGCCTATGGGATAGACACGCACCAGCGAAAGCGGGACAATCGGTTCGGAACAAAGAACCAAGACGTCTAAAGGGTCGCCGTCGTCGGCGTATGTTCGCGGGATGAAACCGTAACTCGCCGGATAATGCGTCGATGTATAAAGGATGCGGTCAAGCATCAGCATCCCGGTATCCTTGTCCATTTCGTATTTAACCTTGCTGCCTTTCCCGATTTCGATTACCGCGAAAAAGGACTCGGGCTGGATTCTTTCTTCGCTAATATCATGCCATATGTTCATAAGCGCCGCTCCCATTCGTCCTGTTTAAAACCAACGAGAACGCGTTCTTCGTCAACGAGGAGCGGGCGCTTGACTAGCATTCCGTCTGTGGCCAAAAGTTTTAAACACTCGTCCTCGCTCATGTTCGGCAGGCGGTCTTTTAGGCTAAGGGATTTATACAGCAGCCCGCTTGTGTTGAATAGCTTCCTGACAGGCAATCCCGTTAAAGGGAGCCATGATTTTAACTCTTCGTATGTCGGGTTGTCGCTCTTAATGTCGCGCGGCGCATACTCTGCGCCAATCCCATCAAGAAAGGCTTTGGCCTTGCCGCAGGTTGAACATCTTGAATAACAGATAAATGTCGGCATAGCAGCTTCCTCCGTTTGTGCTTCAAGCATTTCGTTTCTTTGGGGCCGCATTCAAAGCGCGTATTGATACGCGCTCTAATCGTCCCAGCCTCTGCGTTCTGTACAAAGATCATCAAATCCGCCGTGTTCGTCAGGGATTGAACCATAGCCTTTGTACGGAACCATAGGGGATTTGCCCATTTTGTACAGCTTGCACGATTTGGGGCCGTAGCAAAAACTTTCAAAACGGAATTTCTGAGATTTGCCCCAATCGTATTCGATGGTGACGTTGGCCATCGCCGCCCACTTACACTTAAAACATTTGCCGCTCCAACAGCTTTTGCTCAGCACCCTGCACCCGCGCCAGTCGTATGTTTCCATATCGGGCGGGGCGCCGAGCCATGGCGGCGCGGCTCCTTCGTCGGCCGGCTCATCATTCGGCAACACCCGTTTCAAGCCTCCGGCACGGTAAAAATCGGCAAACTCCCACTGCGGGTATTTCTTTGTCCACGCAGTGCCTTTTGCCTCGTCGGATATACGAAAGCCAACCGTTTGCTGCTGCTTTTCCGATATCGCGACGGCGAATCGCTTTTTTACGCCGTCCGCCTCGCCGTCAAGAAAAATGTTATACCCAACATGCCCGTGGGTACGGTTATCAACCTTATAACGCCACACCGTTGTACGCGGTTGAATAGAAATAACCGTACCCTGCCACGATATTTTAACCACATCTGCTGCCGACAGTTTTACTCGCCGCCTTTCAGGTTAAGAAACCACGGTTCCCGAATAGATAAAACCCTTGCGTTCGGGAATGCCTGATTCTTTATCAAAACGGAAGTTCTCCGTTTCGCTGGCTATATGCCAAAGGGCAATGCCCATGTCTATGCGGCCCAGCTTTTCCGGAATCATAATGCCGGGTTTCTTGCGGTAGCAGCGGATTTTGCCGTCCGAAGCCGAAAAATACCATCCCTGCGCGTTCATGCCGCTGGGGGAGAGGCGAGCCGCTTCCAGCCTGGGGTCGCTGCCGTCGCTGATTTCGGACAGCGGTTTGCGCTTAAAGTCCGCCAGGGTTCGATGAGCCGTCTCTGCGGGCCTGCCGAAAGCCATGCTGATGGCATAGGATAAATCGCCGCTCTCGTTCGGCTTCGCCATCCCCAGCCAGCATGATCCAAGGCCGTTCTCGGAAAACCACAAGTCCATCTGCTGCCCGATAAACCCGATGTTTTCATACGCGCCATCCTTGTCCTCGCTGCGAAAGACCAGAAAAGAGGAGGCGCCGGAACCCTGCGCCAGAAGCCCCTTTGTTTTATCTGCGATTGTCACGGAATACTTGATATCGGGAAACAGCGGCGTAAGGGTTCCCAGCTTCTCACTTACTTTGGAAAAAACCGCTTCACCAAGAG
>JAISVU010000349.1 GCA_031271375.1 Clostridiales bacterium
GGGGTAGACATAATCGCGATTGGCAACGGCATCGCCTCAAAGGAATCGGAGATATTCGTCGCCGAAACAATCAAAGAGATAGCGGAACCCGTGGCCTACATGGTCGTAAATGAAGCCGGGGCTTCGGTTTATTCCGCGTCGAAGCTGGGGGCTGAGGAATTCCCCGAGTTCGATGTGTCGCTGAGGAGCGCCGTTTCCATCGCCCGCCGCCTGCAAGACCCTTTGGCGGAGCTGGTCAAGATAGACCCAAAGGCCATCGGGGTAGGGCAGTATCAGCACGACATGCCCGTCTCCCGGCTGGATCAGAGCTTGACGGGCGTTGTGGAGGACTGCGTGAATACAGTGGGCGTGGACGTGAACACGGCTTCGCCGTCGCTGCTGTCCTATGTATCGGGCCTTACGGCGGCCACATCCAGGAATATCTGCTCCTACCGCGAGGAAAACGGCGCCTTTACCGCCAGGACAGAGCTGAAAAAGGTTCCTAAGCTAGGGCCTAAGGCATTCGAGCAATGCGCGGGGTTCCTGCGTATCCCGGGGGGCAAGCGCATTTTGGACAACACGGCGGTGCATCCCGAATCATACGGGGCCTCAATGAAGCTGCTTGAACTGTTCGGGTATAGCGAACGGGATATCGCGGCGGGCAAATTGGCTGGTTTAGATGAGCAAATCAAAAGCCTGGGCTGGGACAAAGCCGCCGCCCATTGCGGCGTCGGCGTTCCGACGTTAAAGGACATCGCGGCGGAGCTGCAAAAACCCGGAAGGGATATACGCGAGAATCTTCCGCCGCCGATACTGCGGACGGATGTGTTCGGCATCGAAGACCTGCAAGCGGGCATGGAGTTTACCGGAACCGTAAGGAACGTAACGGATTTCGGGGCTTTTGTTGACATAGGCGTTCACCAGGACGGCCTGGTTCACATATCGCAGATGTCGGACAGGTTCGTCAAGCATCCCTCCCAGGTCGTAAAAGTAGGGGATATCGTCACGGTGTGGGTTATCAGCGCCGACGCGGAGAAGAAGAAGATTGCGCTGACGATGAAAAGAGGAGGTTGAAGATAGGAAGAAAGCAATAAGAGTATAGAAACAAGGGCATAGCAGGCGCGCTTATGCAATATTTGCACGATCTATATCCCAAAACTCGGACGGACGTTATTTCAGTTGCTGACGGGTTTTACGAAAAGACAGGGTTCTACAACTTTGCCAAAGGCTTTAGGAAAATATACACTTTAGGTCACGTCGAAAAAGCACCGGTATTATGATATAATCCTACCGAAGGGGAGTTTAATCGTTCTTTTGGTCATGCGATGGCGTGAGCCCGCATTTGCTCAGTTTTTCGAGGTGTTATATAGACTGTTTTCCTGAATATGTCAAAGATATAATCTCTTGCGATGAAGATTTCATTGACGATGAAACAATAAAGAACCCGCCGTTAAATCGGCGGGTTCTTTATTTTGATTAAACATTTATATTTTTACTCTGCCGCGCTTTCGTTCCCGAAGGCGTAGATGATGGCGTCGTACAGCTCCTGGTTCTCCAGTATAGCCGCCTGGCCGCCGGCGGTGCCGGTGTAGCCGGTTTCCATTATCTCGGCAAGGTACGGGGATAGGGCTGTAAGGTCTTCCGGGGTGACGGACTTCATTTCGGCAAGCATAGTTTCTTTATAGTCCTCGGGCCAGCCTCTGAAAAGGTTCTGGGCCGCGTTCGCCGCCTCGGTCAGCTGGCCCACCGGCACGGTTTGGCTGGCGAAGGAGCTGATGATATAGCGGTCGATGTCGTCCTGGGTCAGGCCGTGATCGGCAGTATATTCCGAAATGCTTCTGAAAGCGTCGAAAGTGGCCGTTACCTGCGGGTCTCTGTAGGTAAGGAGGGCCAAACCGTCGCGGGCGTATACGGCCCAAGCGCCATAAGCCCCGCCCTGGTTGCGGATTACAGGGTTCGTGTAGGCGTCGGTCAGAAGATCCATCAGCACCTGAGTTTTTCCGTTCTCCTCTAAGCCCAGTTCATCAAGGGAGGCGTAAGCGACGTTGTACTGAACGGACGCGTCAACCACAAGGCCTTCGGAAGCGCCGGGGACGGGGATGTCTGAAAGATCGGCCGGGACGACAGGTTCGTCGGAAAGGCTTTCCAGAAGGACATTCGCGCATTCCTGGAAGACGTTCCGCGTTTCTTCGTTACCCGCGAATATGACCGTTACGCCGTCCTTTGAGGCAATCTTGGCGCGGGCGGCGTAGAGCTTCTCAACGAAGGCTTCGGGATCCGCTTCCAGCTCCGCTATCGCGCGGGTCGTAAACTCATAATACGGCGCATAGTTCAGGAATTCCAGGTAAGCATAGGCATCATAGCGGCTTGCCATGCCCCTGTACCATATTCTGCTGTCGGGGCGGCTGTTTATGGAGCTCCTGAGCGAAGTCTGAAGCTGCCCGAGCAGGCCCGCCAATGTTACGGTATCCGACAAGTCTGTGTTTACTATCAGTTCCTGAACAAGGGCGGCGGCATCCGCGTAATCCTCGTTAAGGCTCCTCCAGCTCACTGAGAATACCGGCGCGAATGAGAAGTCGTATCTGACATCGCCGGTGGGCGTAATCGCGAGCTCATTCAGGTATCTTGCCGTCTTAGTCTGCAGTTCCGCCGTGCTGTAATTAACAGTAGGCATCTTGCCCACAAGATATGAATAGAGCTTCAAGTAATGCAGCTCGTCAGCGCCGACGGCGGCGGTGTTCAGGTTGACGTCGGTATAGCTGAGGCCGCCTTCCGCTTGGGCGGTATAGAAGGTCACGCCGTCTTGCTCGGTGGTCGTAACGTCATAATGATTGACCTCGATGGGCAGCGAGTCCGCCGTGACGGCGCTTATCTTCTCCACAAGCTCAACCGGGGCGTCCGCCACGGCCGACTCGGCCAAAACCTGGCCGGTGGTTACGATATCCGCTATCTCCTCATCGCTCATGCCCTCTTTGATCGCGTCCAGCTCGGCGCGAAGCGCTGCGTCAATGCCTTCTTTTTCGCCGGGGGCAGGAACTGTGATGGTTATAACATTGTGGGGGTTTGTGACGACGCGTTCAAGGATGAACTGCTCAAGCAGCCCGTTCTCGTAGCTTTCCTGGGCGTTTTCATAACCCGCCATATAGTTGTTCCAGTATTCAAGACCCGTGCCGGCGGCGTTCATGCTTGCCATTTGCGTGGTAATGGTAAGGCCCTTGCCGGCGGAGTCGTTGATGGACATCATATAATATCTTTCGGCGGCGATCGTGGCCTCCACTAGGTCGCGGTCAAAGCCGTTCTCGACAATGTCCAGCAGAGCGCCGTCAACGGCGGCCTTGAAGGTTTCCAAATCGTCTTCGTTCGCTCCGTAGCCGCTGACGAGCAGCATATCTCCCGCCGTGGTGAAGTTATGGCCGGTGGACGCCGAAATATGCGGAACCGCTTCGCGCAGCGCGTTCAAAACGGGGGATGAAGGCTTTGACAAGACCATTGATACCAGGTCAAGCATTCCCTGATCCTCCGGCGCGACCTTGCCCAGGTTCACGGCGTAATGAATTATACCGCTGCCCTCGACCACGGCGTCGCTCTCCATCGGGAAGGTAAAGCTGGCGGCTACGGGTTCGGTAAACGGCTCGACTACGCCCTTTTCCACGTATACGTCAAGCGGCTCGTAGGCATCGCAGTAGCTGCCGATTAAGGCAAGATACCGCTTTATCTCCACGTCGCCGTAGACGAAGATTACGGCGTTGCTGGGGTGATAATATGTATCGTGGAAGTCCACTGTATCCTGATATGTCATTGTCAGGATGGCTTCCGGTACGCCGCCCGAGGAATTCGAAGCCGGGCTGTTCGGATAAATCGTCTTCAGCAGGTTATTGTAGGCGGCGCTTTCAATGGTATTGCCGCCTTTCATCTCGCTGTATACCGTCCCGTTTACTTCCAGCGGCGCGTCGGCGTCAGCCAGCTCATAACGCCAGCTTTCCCTAAGGAACAGGTTTGGCTCGGACATCAGAAGCGGATGAAAAACACTGTCCAGCAGGTAGTCCGACATCGCGAGCACTTGATCGTCAGACATCGAGGAATAGTAGTAGCAGGTCATGTGGTTGTAGGTGCTGGCGTTGATATTGGTGTTGTACGTCTGGTAGATGGCGGCCCAGAATAACGCTTCCGACGGATACTTATCAGACCCGCCGAGGGTCGCGTGCTCAAAAACATGGGGCAGGCCGGAATCGTTCATAGCCGGGGTCTCGAAGGAGATGACGATGGCGCGCTCCTTATCGTCGTTGGCCACATGGATGACCCGGGCGCCTGTTTTGTCATGGGTGTATGTAGTGGTCTCGGCGCCGATAATATCCACGGTGCCATGGTCGGTGACGGTAAAGGCTGAACCCTCGGCGGACCCGCCGCCTTCAACAAGGGTTACGCAGCCACTGAACAGCGCGCCGACGGCTAGCGTCAGCGCGAGCAACAATACTGTGAATTTCTTCATACTACAGCTCCTTTGCTATTATGATAATATATATATTAACATAAATAGCAAATTTTGTACAGTAATAGAATCAACTCTTTTTTGTAAGCGTTGATTAAGGTAATCTCGCTCTCAATTTGCCGCGCCTTGAAGCGCTGGCGCGGCCGCTGTTAGCTAAATTTTTCGCGAGCTTTTTGATTTAACCAACGCTTACTTTAGTCTCTGCCATTTTCGTTACGGCGACATAAATATAAGATATTTTGTACCATGTCGATTGCCCGACTACCCCGTCGGATGGAAGGCTAAAGATGTCCTGGAAGGTCTCTACCGCCTGCCGCGTGGAATCCCCGAACTGCCCGTCCACAGGCACCTTTTTAATCAAGGGATAGTTATTGGATATCGTATTTAACTGGCGTTGAAGGGTACGTACATTTTCGCCGGAAGACCACATCTGCAGCGGCGTCCCCGGATAGGACGACGGTATCCCCGCGACGCTCTTAGCCTGCATCAAATATATGTCATATCCGTAATAGCGCTTCAGGATATCCATCGCCGAATAGCCTTGATCGCCCAAATCCTTTGAGCCCCACTGCGTCATCCAGCCGGGGCAGGATACCTTACGCCCGTCGCAGTATTGCGTCATCAAGGGCTGGCTTATATTAGGTTTTGTAATGAAGTTGGTAAAAAGGTCGTCCACAACCCGGGATATCTCAACGAATATATTACGTCCGTAGTTGAAGGCTTGGTCATAGGCGGTCGAGTTTGTGATCGTGAAGCTGTAGCCCTGGCTTTTATACCACTCGGTATATACGCGGTTAAGCGCGAAGGAAGTAATCGCCAGGACATTCGCTTTAAGCGTCTCCTCGGGCCAGTTGGCGAAAATCTCGCTGGAAGCCACATTTTTTATATAATCCCTGAACGGCACGGTGTAGTGGGCGGAAGACGCGTTCGAGGGCGTTCCGGTATGGACTATCATATACTCCGGGATAAGGGCCTCGGATAGCACGACAAAGCCCGAGGGAGCGGGCAGCTCCTTTACGGCTTCCTCCGGTATCTTAGGAGGGTACTGGCCCCATAGGGTATGCTCCGCGATGTTTATGATATCCTGTGCCCCGCCCTGAACGGATAAGGGCGTAAGCGTAACGGGCTGCGACGCGGTGGCGTTCGGCAGCACTTGAACCCCTCTGACCTCGCAGTCCTCATAGCCTTCCTTCGTAACCAGCACATCATATTCGGTATATGGTCTTTCTCCCGAGGCGGCGGGCAGCATGGAAAAGTCCGGCGAAGGGGCGGGCAGGTTAAGTACGGGGCTTTGACCCGATGAATCCGCTACTATTTCCTCGATTATATTCATGCTCTCTCCCCTGGGCGTAACGCGGATAAGCGCGCCAGACGCGGGCATTCCAAGCCCTCCCGCGGACACGTCGACCCGCAGGCGTCCGTTTCCTGTCAGAGCCATATTCAGTCTTCCTCTCGTTCTTTCTTATCAAATAATATTCTTCAGCGGTATCTATTGCTACAGGACTATCAAAAATACTCTCGTTATCGCATATGATGTTAATGCCAGGAAATCTGCGTTTGGAGTTTTAATCATTGACCACGAAAATAACAAAAGACACGAAAATGAAGAGCAAAAGCGGGTTTTAAGTGTGATTTTTGACCTTTTCGTGATTTTCGCGCCTTTCGTGGTTCTTTGTCTTTTAATAATAAAACGGGGAAGGAGCCGCCAATGCCCTCAGACTTACGTACCGGTATAGACATATTAAGCGGCGGAGCCGGTGAGTGGGAGGTTATCGTTAAATACAACGGGAGCCTTGCCGGCATCCCGGAACGCGTCGGCGGCAGGGCGGAGCCGCTTGGGGACAACTACGCCATCTTGACGCTGCCTGCGGCGCGGATCCCCGAGCTTTACCGTTTTAATGAGATTGAATACCTTGAGCTGCCCAAGACGCTGACGTTCTCGATGCGCGAGAGCCTCGGCGCTGTGTGCGTGCCGGAGGCCCAGCGCAGATATGGCCTGGCAGGGAAGGGCGTTATCATCGGTGTTATCGATTCGGGCTTGGATTATACCCACCCGGACTTCCGCAACGCCGACGGCTCTACCAGGATTCTTTCGCTGTGGGATCAGTCCGGGGCGCTGTCGCCGCCGGAGGGTTTTTTTCACGGAACGGAATACAGCGGCGCCCAGATTGACGCGGCCCTTAACGCGCCTGACCCTTTAAGCATAATACCCGATATGGATGTTATCGGCCACGGCACGGCGGTGACGGGCGTCGCCGCCGGGAACGGACGCGCGAGCGGAGGCATTGAGCGCGGCGTCGCCCCCGAGGCGTCGTTGATTATCGTTAAGCTGGACACAAAACCCTTCGCGAAGTCCACCGCGATAATGCGCGGGCTTAAATACCTGACGGACAGGGCGGCCGGTTTGGGTATGCCCATTGCGATAAATATCAGCTTCGGCACCAATAACGGCTCGCATTCAGGGAACTCTTTGTTTGAGACCTATATCGACGCGGTGTGCCAGCGCTGGAAAACCGTTGTCGCCGTGGCGACCGGGAACGAAGCCTTTGAGGGGCATCATCACAGCGGCCGGGCCGCCGTAGGCAAGCGGCAGGATATTACATTCACAACGGGCTCGGCGGCTCGCCAGCTCTTTCTCAGCATGTGGAAGAGCTTTACCGATACGTTTGACATTACGCTCACAGCGCCGGATAACAGCTCCACCGGGGCTCTTAACCCAACGGAAGCCTTCAGGCAGTTTGTTCTGGGCGGCGTTGCAGTGTCGGTCTTTTATGGCCAGCCTACCTTCTATAACGAGCTGCAGGAGGTCTATATCCAGCTTGACGCGCGGGGACCGATGCCTTCCGGGTTGTGGACGCTCACGGTAACAGGGGCGACGGTGGTTGACGGGGATTACCAGATATGGCTCCCTACTACGGAGGAATCCGGCGGGAGCACGGCATTTTCCGTTCAAGACCCGTCGATAACGCTGACGCTGCCGTCCTCCGCCGCGAACGTCATATCGGTCGGCGGCTTCGACGCGTCCAACAACACGGCTGCGGTTTTCTCGGGCCGAGGATATACCTACATCGAGGGCAACGTAAAACCCGATATCACCGCCCCGGCCGTCGGCGTGCTGACCGCAAGGGCCGGGGGAGGTTACGGCGCTTATACCGGAACCAGCTTCGCTGCGCCGTTCGCCGCCGGAGCTGCGGCGCTGATAATGGAATGGGGGATTGTGCGGGGCAATGATCCCTTCCTGTACGGCCAGCGCGTTAAAGCCTTCCTGCGTCGAACCGCGCAGCGAAACGACAGGGAATCTTATCCGAATCCTATATGGGGTTATGGGAGGCTGTGCTTAAACAGAGCGTTGGACGCATTGAACGAATATAGGAGCTGATTAGCTATGGCAGATGAAGACTTTATATATAATCCAGACACTGCGGCGCTGGTGCTTCAACAGGAAGCCCTGCCAAAGGACTTTATAAAAGACCACCCTGGGGCTATAGTAAGCAAACCCCTTACAGGGGACTATGTCATCTTATATTTGAATAAATCGGATATAAATAACGTTATAAACGGGCTGGAAAGCTATAACTCCAACCCGTACCCAATGGCGATGGGGCTTTTGGACGAGGCGGAGCTTGAGGCATCCGGGATTGTACCGGTACGGGAACACGCCTATCTGCAGCTGAGGGGCTCCGGGGTTCTGCTGGGTTTCGTCGATACGGGGATAGACTATACGAACAAAGCCTTTATCTACGAGGACGGCACCAGTAAGATACAGTATATATGGGATCAAAGCATAAAGGGAGCTCCGCCCGAGGGGTATCTCTACGGCAGCGAGTATAACAGGGAGCTGATAAACCACGCGCTGGCCTCGGCGAATCCACGTGAGCTCGTCCCCCACATAGACACTGTGGGTCACGGAACCTTTCTTGCGTCGGTGGCCGGAGGAAGGCAGCTGGATAATTTTACCGGAGCGGCTCCGGACGCCGAAATAATCGCGGTTAAGCTCAGGAAAGCGCGTCCTGCGGAATATGAGAGATATCTGATAACGCCTTCGGTCGAGAACGTCTTCTCATCCGACGATTTTATGCTGGGCATTCAGTATATTGTGGAAAAGGCTAAGGAGCTGGGAAGGCCCGTGGCTATCTGCTGCGCGCTTGGGACGAACCAGGGGGGCCACGACGGGCTGACCACCCTTGAGCGTTATCTTTCCAGGATATCCGGGATCATAGGTGTTGTGACATGCGTCGCTACGGGTAACGAAGGCCAGGCAAGACACCACGCGCAAGGGAAGATAGAACTGAGCGGGGATTCCCAAACCATTGAACTGCGGGCGGGCGACAGATTTGAGGACGTATATATAACGATTTGGAATAACGCTTCCGACAGGTTATCCGTCGCTGTCAGGTCTCCCTCGGGCGAGCAGGTAGCCCGTGTCCCAGCCAGGTCAGGAATTAGAGTGTCCAACGATTTAATCCTGGAGCGTTCGACAGTAATTGTGGAGTATGTGTTTCCGATCGAGGGCGGCGGCGGCCAATTAACCCGCGTCAAAATGCTCGCCGCAACACCGGGCGTATGGGTCGTTACCGTATACGGCGACAGCGTCTTGGACGGCGCTTATCACGCCTGGCTCCCGATGACGGGTTTTATAGACCCCGATACCGTTTTTCTTTCGCCCTCGCCGCATTGCACTATCACCACCCCGGCGGTGGCTTTGGGGACCGTCACATGCGGCGCGTATGACAGCAGAAACAACAGCCTGTATCCTCCGTCGTCCTGGGGGCCTTCCCGGCTTCCGTCCGCCGTGCCGGATCTGACCGCGCCAGGCGTCGAAGTGGGCGGGATTTACCCCGCTTCCTACGGAAGAATGAGCGGCACAAGCCCGGCGGCTGCGATAACCGCAGGAGCCTGCGCCTTGCTGCTTCAATGGGGTATTGTAAACAATAACGATCCGTCGCTGAACTCATACAGCGCCCGCGCGTACTTGATCGGCGGCTGCGAGCGCGAGGCGAATATAGTGTATCCCAACGATCAATGGGGTTACGGGCGGCTGAATCTGATGAATACGTTTATGGCGCTGAGGACGCTGTGAATAGTCAGAATAAATCTGAATGAGTGCCGACTCTTATAAAGGTTATTTCGGTTAAATCTGTCTGGTATATTACCAGTAAATCAGGCTTAACATGACACTCGCGGCAGCCTTGATAATCACCGGACAGCGCGTGATCTTTATTCTGGGGCGGTAGTCTATTGCCCTTTATCAATTCGGTAAATATCCGTTTAAGTTCGTCAACGTCATTACCGCGCTTTTTTACCAGCTTATAATCTTTCTTGAACTGTCCCGAGTAGATTGGTACTTTCATTCTTCCAATTCCATAAAAAACTCTTCAATGCTATCGCATTTATACAGATCAACCCTATTTTTTGCGTCAGCGATAGCACGCTCTGTTTCCGCGTTATAGCGGGGCTGCTTTAGTTGAAATGGGAATCCGCGTTCCATTAATGATTGATGCAGGAACACATTTACAGCATCGGTAATAGTCAAGCCAAAGCTGGAAAAAAGCTGTTCCGCTTCCAGTTTTGTCTCTGGAGCCATTCGGATATTTAGTACGGCAGTCCTAGCCATGTGCTCACCTCCAACATTGATTATAACACATTAGCAATACATACGCAACACGTTAGTTTGAGAAATTGCAACAGCCAGGAAATATCCGCATTTTGCGGCCTTGAGCTCATCAATCCCATAGCCGCATAGATTATCCGCGCACAGGTTTCCCCGATCCCATAGCAGCTTGGCGGCATACTCCTTTAAATCAATGCTCCTGTCCTCAAACGTCAGCAGCGTGAACCCTGCTTTCGTAAACAGCTCCGTCCACTGTTCTATGCCCGGTAACGCACCGCCGTAGGCGGCGCGCCTCGCGTACAGGTCGCTAACGATGAGCTTGCCCCCGGGGATTAAACAGCGTGCGGCCTCGTAAAGGGCTTCTTCAATGGGATTTATTAAAGACAGTACGCATTCAAAAAGCATACCATCCAGGCTCGCGGTAGCGAAGGGTATGGCGCGGGCGTCTCCCGCCAGGCAGAACGGCCCCGCCCGCGCTATCATCCGAGGGTCGCTGTCGACGCCTGTCGCGTCAAAACCGGCTCCGCGCAGATAATCTACGGAAGTTCCATCGCCGCACCCGATATCGGCCAGCCGCGCTCCGGGGCCGAAGGCGCACAGTTCAAGCGCTCTGCGGGTAAGCGCGATACCGCCGGGGCGGCGCGGCTCTTTCATCATAGATAATAGGCGCAAAACGGCACATGCCTGCCTTCGGCATACACATGAAGGCTGCATTGCCTCAGTCTTGCGATATCCAGCGTCGCGGCGTCCTGGAATGCCATAGCGGTTATCGTGAAACCATGGCTCCCGGCGCGGGCCGCGAACTGTTCCATGTCCGTTAGGTCAGGCTCGCAGCATGACGGTGTAACGCCGTCCTTTGACATACTCCAGCGGCGGGCCACGAAGTCGCGGTTCTTATCTGCGGAACCCGGCCCGCAGCACGGAGCCAGCTCCGTTTCACGGGTTTTTAAGGGTTTCAGCGTCCCGTCAGGCATCGCGATAAAATCCCCGTGGAAGCCGCACAGGGGATGGTCGCAGCGTGAAGGCGCGAAATCGCTTTCGCTCACAAGGCCGCTCTGCGTAATAATATCGTTCAGCAGCCCGTCCAGCGTATAGCGCGGGGCTTCCCAGGCATTAACGGGGCTTCTGCCGAAATAACTGACGGGCTGGAAATGAACGCCCCGCACGACGGGGCTGCGCTCTACGGCGAAACGGACTATCTCCCCGGCCTGCGCGGTATTGATCCCCGGAACCATTGTAGGAACCAGCACTACGCCTATATTATGCCTTCCGCAGTGTTCTATCGCTTTAATCTTTATTTCCAGCAGAGGCCGGTTGCGAAGGGCTTTATACACCCCGTCGTCCAGGCCGTCGAACTGCATGAAAACGAATGACAGGCCCGCATCCGCCAGCTTCTTCACAAAACCCGCGTCCTCGCCGAGGCGTATCCCGTTCGTGTTTAACTGAACATGCGCACATCCATACGCCTTAGCCGCTCCGATGATTTCCGTTAAATCCTCCCGTGTAGTCGGCTCGCCACCGGAGAGCTGAACCAGCGTCTGCCCCGGAACGGTCAGCTCGCCGAGCTGTGTTTTAATCTGTTCAAGGAGAGGGTCTGGCTTATTGCCGGGATCGGCGACGCAGTATGTACAGTTCAGATTACACCGGTCGGTAACAGGCAGCAGCACGCAGCAGGCGTTCTGAAGGTGGTCTTCGCATGTCGCGCAGCCGCCGGGGCAAGCGGCATTCTCCCCCGGCGCAAGCTCCGGCGCGGCTTGCACCCAGCGGGAGAAATCAAAAAAGCCCCGCCACACAGGGACGGAGAATTCCCCATGTTCCGGACAGCTCCGCCGCAGACAAACCGCGTCCCCGCGCTGGATATAAGCGGCGGGGAGGCGCTTTCTGCATACGGGGCATAGGGCTTCGGTATATCTTAGAATAGGTTCATTCATTGAAAATATATCCGTTCTCCGTCAGTATTTCCTTTGCTTTTGCATATACCTCCGCGATAAGATTTCGGCAGACCGCCGCGCTGGGGAGCTTGCCCCCGGTTATATCGCGGCAGTTGATACCGCCGTACCGCGTCCCGTAAACATCCGCAAACCATGAGGCAAGCTCGCCGACAGCTCCGTTATCCTTCGACGCGGGATCCAGCAGGTTCATCATACAGGCCGCGCCGGAGAGGGCCCCGCAGAGCAGGCCAGAGCCGAGGCCGCCGCAGAGGGATCTCATAGCGTCCAGCAGCTCGGGGTTAGCGGAACCCTTTTCGCGCAGCCCTATCGCCGCAAGAGCCGTCGCGCAGCAGTATCCGTCATTAAGTAAGGCGTTTATCGTCACGTAACCGTCTGTCATTTCGTTATTTTACAAAAAGAAATGCGCGAGATTAGCGTTGGCGTCGATAACAGGTTCAATCAGCGCGGTTTTGGATGTCATAAGGGTTGTTACGCCCGGGCCGTGTCCGGAGATGAAGCTGTCTCCGTGGATAATTACGCCGATTGTGACCGCGCCGTGCTTGTATGAGCGCCCGAAGCGCGAGTCCGCGTCGGTTATGCAAACGATATCGCCGAAGCGCAGGTCGGCCAGGCCGTATTCCTTTACGGTAGGCTCGTCGAAGAGCTGGATATCGTAATCCCCGGTCGTCGTGGAAGACGCGCCGAGGCCGGAACCCATCGTAGCGGCGGGAACGATCTTCGCGACGCCCACGACGAGCTTGCCGTCCTTCTCGGTTATATTCATTTTATCCAGCAGGGCGGGGGACATACTGCGGAGCTTGATATCGGGGTAATCCAGCAGCTCTATGCCCTGGCCTGTGGCCCTTACGCCGATCTTATCCTCAATGTTCAGCTTTTCCAAAACTTCGTCGGGGAAATGGACGATCAGATGCTCGCATCCGCCGTGCTTGCCCGTTACAAAACCCTTGCCGCCCTTAGCGTCGCCGGACGTGACATAGGCTTCGTTACCGATACATGACAGCGTCTGCAACGCCGTGTTATGCGCGTCGTCGCTGTGGCGCGCCGTAACGCAGGGTTCCAGATGGTCGGCCACCCAGCCGACGCAGCAGTCGCCTATCTTGGCATTGTATGTAATGCCGCCGGTGCCTTGAAGCCATACCACATTGCCGTCCACGGTTATGTTCCCGCCCGGCCTTTGCTTAGAGTGCCATACCTGCCCCTGCACCGCTACTTGGGGGAGCTTGTCCCTGTTTGTTCTTAACATTGATATACCTCCTGTTTTATCTGATGCGGCTTTATTGTGAAGAACCGCTCACAATCCTCTTCATATCGTCCATCTTGCGTTCCATATCCCGTACCAGCGCGAACTGGTTTCGCGCCCTGTCCAGGTTATGGTTTTCCCTATGTATCTTAAAATATACGTCGCCCTCAAGGTGATCTGTAAGGAAGCGCAGGCCGCATTCGAATGTCATTAACCGGGCGGCGGCGGCTAGGTTATCCCGTTCGGCGGGGGTCAGCGTGCCGCCGGAGCCGGCGAGGAAGCCCTTTGTGAAGCTCTCGAACAGCGGAAGCGACAGTTTGACCTTGGATAAATCCCGTTCGTCCTCCGCGGCCGTGTTCGCGCCGAAGCGTATCGCGTCGCCGAAATCGTTGACGGAAAGGCCCGGCATAACCGTGTCTAAATCGATCACGCATACGGCCTTTCTTGTTTTTATATCTATCAGGACATTGTTGAGCTTAGTGTCGTTATGGGTGACGCGCAGCGGCAGCCCGCCGGAGCGCTGCAGATTGACATGCAGGCCCACGTCTTCTTCCCGTTCCGCCGCGAACGCTATCTCTGCGGCGCACTCGGCCGCCCTGCCGCAGACATCATGGGATACGGCGTCTTTAAAGGCTTGAAAGCGTCTGACAGTGTTATGAAAATTTGGGATAGACTCAAAGAGGTTTCCGGCCGGATATTCTGACAATAACTGCTGGAAACGCCCGAACCCCAAGCCGCATTCATAGAAATCCTCATTGCGTTCTATCGCCTCAAAGACCGTCGTGTCGCTGATGAACTGATAGGACCGCCAGAAACTGCCGTCATGCCCGGCATACCAGCTTTTTCCGTCCTTCGCTGGGATAATGTTAAGCGTTTCGCGGTCGGGGTCGCCGCCGTCACGCGTAATGCGTTCCCTCAGGTATTCCGTGATGGACTGGATATTGCGCATCAGCAGCAGCGGGTCTTTAAACACATATGTGTTGATGCGTTGCAATACAAACTTGCCCGTGGTCATTTCCAGCAGATAGGTGTCGTTGATATGCCCGTTGCCGAATTCCTTAATGCCTATTAACGACCCTTCGAAAGAAAAGCCGTCCATCGCGTAAAGCGCGTTAGTTTGCATTCTCCCACAGCCTTTCGGGGTATATACCCTGTTTTTTATATTCTTCCACAGCGCTTATAAGCGACACTAAATCCTCGCGGTATGTAATGCCGTGCCAGCGAGCGGCGACAGGGACGACGGAGGCCGTAAGCTGTCCCTGATCTATCTGATCCTGTACGAAGGAGGGGAGGTAATACTCCATCGTCTTTTCCCGCTCCTTAGGCAAGCTCCTAAGGAATTCGGTAAAATCCGCTTCCATCGCTTCAAAAACAGTATTATGGAAGCACCAAAAATTAAGCGATACTATATGCGCAGGAGACAGGATGACCGGCTCTCCCGCGATGTTTAAACCCTTTACAGCGCCGCTTGAGCGTTCAAGGTTCGTATGTTCCTCAATATGTAGAAGCCGGTCAGCCGCGCCTATATCGCATATAGCCCTTTTAACGCTTCCCGTATCTGACAGCGTGCGGCCCAGCGTGTATCCCGCCATAACGCACTCGCCCGGCTTTAATGCGACGGCGGCCTGCGCGATAGCGGTATACGAGGAGCGCCCGTAGAAATCGTCTGCGTTGATGACTATAAAGGGCTTGTTTACGGCGTTCCTGGCCGAAAGCACCGCGTGGCCCGTTCCCCAGGGCTTTTCCCGTCCCTCCGGGATGGCGAAGCCTTGCGGAAGATCGGTCATATCCTGGAAAACATAAGTAACGCGCGCCTTTTTTTCGACCCTCTTGCCTACGGCGCCCCGGAAATCTTCCAGCATTTCTTTTTTTATTACGATAACGATGTCGTCAATACCGGCTGTAAGGGCGTCATAAATGGAATAATCGATGATAAAACAGCCCTCGCTGTCTATGGGCTCGGATTGCTTCATGCCTCCGTACCGGCTGCCCATCCCCGCCGCAAGTATCACGAGCTGCACATTCCCCATTAACCGTCATCCTCCGATTTATATATAATGTACTCCGGCGCCATGCTCCCCAACGGCACAGGAGAGCCGCCGATTAAAGCCGTCGTTTCCAGCTGAACCGCCTCAACGCGCCGCATATCTTCGCGGGACAGCCCCGTATATCCGCCCCAGAACATCGTATTCAGCGTATCATACACCGGAAGAACCGCAATGTCCCGCGAGACGCCGTCGCGGTAGAACCTTACCCATGTGGGGATATAGGTTATCCGGCTGATTTCCGGGACGCCTGCTTCGTTTCGCTCAAAAAACATATTGTATATTATTCCGGCTTCTCTTGGCTCTGTACGCTGTCCCGAGATAAAATTTCCCATTGAATACGCCGCGAAGCAAGTACGCTCCTCCCCGTCATCCCCGGCGATGCGGAATACCTCGCAGGGCTGGAGGACATGGGGATGGGAGGCCAGCACGACATCCGCCCCGGCGTAAAACATGTCTATCATCGTGTCCCTGAAAACATCGCGGGTATAGGTTTCGTACTCGTTCCCCATATGCGGCATCACGACAATGAAATCAGGGTCAAGGGACTGAGCTCTCGCTATGTCGGCCCTGTAGAGCTCCGCGCTTAACATGTTTACGAGATACTCTCTGCCGTCGGGAAGCGGATTGCCGTTGACGCCGTAGGTGTATGACAGAACCGCGAAGACGATGCCGTTTTTTTCTATCAGGGTTATACGCTCGCGCTCGTCCTCAGAACTATAGGTTCCGGTATGTCCGATCCCCAAACCGTCAAGGGTTTCAAGGGTGCGGAGAAGCCCGCGTTCTCCTTGATCCAGGGAATGGTTGTTGGCGGTGGTAAGAAACGTGAAACCGGCGTTCTTCAGCGCATACGCGAATTCATCCGTTACCGCGAAGCGGGGATAATCCTGATACCCCGCTTCGGGCCCCGCCAGGACGGTTTCCAGGTTTCCCGCGACGATATCCGAGCCGGCGAAGTATTTTTTTATGTATGAGAAGGAATGATCGTAGTTATAAGCCCCCCCGCCTTTGGACAGCGCGTCCTCGGCCTGGGGGCCGTGAACCATTAAATCGCCCACGGCGGTGAATTTGACGGCGCTTGCCTGTGTGGAGGCAAGGCCGCCGGAGTATATCCATTCTTCATCAGACGGGAGGACGAAGTCTGAAAATTTTAAACCGCAAAGCACACAAAAAAACACAAAGAAAAGCGGTAGTGCTATGGCTTTGTAATAATTCCACATATTACGCCTCTCTTCCAGTCAAACTATTATAACATATCAACTTTAAAGTTCAAGAAATTCAATTAATCTTCCAGTGCCGTCTGCAGGATGGCTAGAATTTCCTCCAGCTTTTGCGTTCTGATGTCATTGTCTTTTTCGTCTTTCGCTTCTCTTACATGAGCAATAAGAAGTCTTATATAGCTCTTGAACTGCCCGTTTGTTATCCCCATGTTATCAATCACATCCCCTTTCCGGCTCTTGCCCGCCGAGATTAATGACATCCCATGTTTATATTATAATATAATTAGCGGCGCTTATCAACATCTTTACGTCTGTCCTCAGGCATGGTATACTTATTGCGGACAAAGGGGGTTTATTATGTCGTCCTTCACTCATCTGCATGTACACTCTGAGTTTAGCCTGCTGGACGGTTCCGCCAAGATAAAAGAGCTTGCCGCGACCTGCAAGTCTCTGGGCATGGACGCGATGGCGATAACCGACCACGGCGTAATGTACGGCGTTATCGATTTTTATAAGGCGATGACGGAGGAGGGGATCAAGCCCATCCTGGGCTGCGAGGTTTATGTCGCGGCGACGGCCCGCCACGACCGGGATCCCGGCAAATCCAACTTCTATTATCATCTCGTGCTGCTCGCCGAAAATGAAACCGGATATCATAACCTGGTTAAGCTGGTATCCATTGGCTTCAAGGAAGGGTTTTACTATAAGCCCCGGGTAGATACCGAGCTGCTTAAGCAATACAGCGAGGGCCTGATAGCCCTAAGCGCCTGCCTTTCCGGGCCGGTGTCAAAGACGATCCTTAACCGATCCTATGAAGACGCGAGGGACGCCGCGCTGCTGTACGACGGGATTTTCGGCAGGGGCAATTTCTATATAGAGCTGCAGGATCACGGGCTGCCGGGCGAAAGAACCGTAAACCCCCAGCTGATAAACATATCAAAGGAAACCGGCATACCCCTGGTATGCACCAATGACGTGCATTATATTTCGGCGGAAGACGCGAAGGCCCATGAAATCCTTTTATGTATACAGACCGGAACCACGGTTGACGACCCGGAACACATGGTTTACGAGGGCGAGCAGTTCTATCTGAAGACCCCTGATGAGATGAAGCGCCTGTTCTCCCATCTCCCCGAGGCGCTGGAAAATACAAGAATTATTGCTGACCGGTGCAATGTGGAGATTCGTTTCCATGAGTATAAGCTGCCGAGGTTCAAAACCCCCGAAGGCAAGAGCGCGAACGATTATCTGCGGGAACTGTGCGAGCGGGGCGTTAAAGAACGTTACGGAACCGTTACGGACGCCGTTAAGGAACGGCTGGAATATGAGCTGGGCATCATAAGCTCTATGGGCTACGCCGATTATTTCCTTGTCGTTTGGGATGTGATACGCTTCGCGAGGGAGGCGGGGATAAACGTCGGCCCGGGCCGGGGCTCGTCCGGCGGCAGCGTTGTCACTTACGCGCTGCGCATAACGGGCATAGATCCGCTGAGGTTTGATATAATGTTCGAGCGTTTCCTTAACCCGGAGCGCGTGAGTATGCCCGACATAGACATGGACTTCTGCTACGAACGGCGGCAGGAGGTCATAAACTACGTTACCCGCGCATACGGTGCGGATCATGTGGCGCAGATCATCACATTCGGCACGATGGCGGCAAGGGCCGTTATACGCGACGTCGGCAGGGCGATGGGCATCAACTACGGCGATGTTGACAGGATAGCGAAGATGATACCCTGGGGCGTAGGAATGACGATTGACAAGGCCCTGGAGTTGAGCCACGACCTACTTAGTGCTTGCGCGGGCGACGAGCGGATAAAGGGGCTTATCCAAATGGCGAGGAAGCTGGAAGGCCTGCCCCGCCACGCTTCCACCCACGCAGCCGGGGTGCTTATCTGCGACAGGCCCATTGACGAGTACATACCGCTTAACCTAAACGACAATATAATAACCACGCAGTTCCCGATGAACACGTTAGAAGAACTGGGCTTATTAAAGTTTGATTTCCTGGGCCTGCGGACCCTTACGGTCATACAGAAGACGGTTATGGAGGTCAAGCGCCGCCACGGCGTCGATATCGACATAGATCATATGGACTACGCCGATTCAAAGGTCTACGACATCATATCCCAGGCCCGGACGGAGGGCGTGTTCCAGCTGGAAAGCGCCGGGATGAAATCCTTTATGAAGGAGCTCAAGCCTGGCTGCATCGACGATATAATGGCCGGAATAGCCCTGTTCAGGCCGGGGCCGATGGACTTTATCCCCAAGTACGTGAAGGCGAAGAACACCGCGGCCGCGGTGCAGTACACCCATTCATCGCTGGAGCCGATACTTAAAAATACCTACGGCTGTATAGTAGACCAGGAGCAGGTTATTAAAATCGTCAGGGAGCTCGCCGGGGTCTCATACGACAGGGGCGACTTGATACGCCGCGCAATGAGCAAAAAAAAGGCCGGGGTTATGGCGCAGGAGCGCAATAACTTTATCTACGGCCTGGGAGACGACGTGCCGGGCTGCGTTAAAAACGGCGTGCCGCTGGAAGCCGCCGAACGTATATGGAACGAGATGGAGGACTTCGCCAGCTACGCCTTCCC
>JAISVU010000413.1 GCA_031271375.1 Clostridiales bacterium
TGGACTTCCTTGTTCCGGACGCGGAAGGCGCAGTACAGGCATTCGTTCGAACAGAGATTCGAGATGTAGAGCGGGGCGAAGATGACGATGCGACGGCCGTATATGGCGTTTTTCACGAAATTGGCGGCCTCGAACATCTCGGCCAGCAGCCCGGGGTCGGACACCGGCATCAGCGCGGCGGCCTCGTCCGGGGTCAGCCCTACCAACCCTTTCGCCTTGGCGAGGATTTCTCGCACCCTGCCGGCGTCGGGGCGGCGGTTGGCGGCCAGTGTCTTTTCGATCACAGCGTCGTCGATGAAGGCGCCGGACGTCTGTTCACTCTCTTTCATGGCTTTCCTTTACGCGGACTTTTGAAGAGCATCCGCATGCTGTGCCGCTCCATGCATGGAGCACAAAACCTATCGATCGGGATACCATACGGACGTGGATAGGTCAAATGGAAACCCGCAACCGATTGCGGTTGCGGGTGTTGATGTGTTGGTTACCCCGCCAGGACTCGAACCTGGAACAAGAGAACCAAAATCTCTTGTGTTGCCAATTACACCACGGGGTAATGCGGAGAAGACATACTACGAATCCATCGCGAAAATGCAAGACCTTTCGCGTAGGCTCTTACGCATCGTCCAGGGCCTCCACGCCCGGCAGCTTCTTCCCTTCCAGGAACTCCAGCGAAGCTCCGCCGCCGGTGGATATATGCGTCATTTTATCGGCAAAACCCAGCTGGTTCACAGCCGCCGCCGAATCCCCGCCGCCGATGATCGTAGTGCCGTCTATCTCGGCCATTGCCTGAGCGACGGCCTTAGTGCCAACGGCGAAGTTGGGCATCTCGAACACGCCCATAGGCCCGTTCCAGACGACGGTCTTGGCGCTCTTAATCGCCTCTGCGAACAGCTCAATCGTCTTTGGCCCGATATCAACGCCCATCCAGTCTTCCGGGATCGCGTCGCAGGGGACGGACTTATGCTCGGCCTCGTTCTTAAACTCGGCGGCGACGACCGTATCCACAGGCAGAAGGAGCTTCTTGCCCGCTTTCTTTATCATCTCAAGGGCGTAATCCAGCTTGTCTTCCTCAAGCAGCGACTTCCCGACGCCGTTGCCCTGGGCTTTGATGAACGTATATGCCATGCCGCCGCCGATAATCAGGGAATCCACCTTGTCTAAAAGATTGTCGATAACCGCGATTTTGTCGGAAACCTTGGCGCCGCCCAGGATTGCGACAAAGGGCCTCACCGGGTCTTCCACGGCGCTACCGAGGAATTTGAGCTCCTTCTCCATCAGATAGCCCAGCGCCGATTCGGCGACGAAGGCGGTTACGCCGGCCGTGGAGCTGTGCGCCCGCTGGGCCGCGCCAAAGGCGTCGTTTACATAGATATCCGCGAGGGAAGCCAGCTCTTTTGAAAAATCTTCGCCGTTCTTCTCTTCCTCCGGGCGGAAACGGGTGTTCTCCAGCAGTATCGCGGAGCCGTCGGTCAGCGCGGCCGCGGCGGACTTGGCGTTCTCGCCCACAACGTTGTCGTCGGCGGCGAAGATTACATTCTGACCCAAAAGCTCGGATAAACGCACGGCGACAGGCGCCAGCGTATATTTCGGGTCTGGCCCGCCTTTGGGCCGCCCGAAATGGGAACAGAGGATAACGCGGCCCCCGTCGCCCAGGAGTTTCTTGATTGTGGGCAAGGCGGCTTGGATACGCGCGTCGTCGGTTATAACGCCGTCCTTCGCGGGGACGTTGAAATCGCAGCGCACCAGGACACGCTTGCCTTTGACATTGAGGGAATCGATGGTTCTTTTGATTGGCATCGTATGCTCCTTTCTTTTCCTGCTTACTGTTGGGGACGGTTCTTTCTTTCCTTCATATTCCGTCCCAGGGTATAACCGTAGCACGCTAAAGATATAACATAAAACGCTATTCCTATTATCTTCAGCGCGAGATTATCAAAGTAGTTGTTTATCATGCTAAAACCGACGCCCATGATAAACGTGCTATGCGCGGCCTTATTCAGCATAGATTCGCTTACCCCGCCGCCGGACAGCTCATTCGCCACCGTGTAACAGCTGAAAATAAACCAAATGCCAAGAAACACGATGCCGGTGATAATAAAAGGAAGTAAGTCGGTGATAAAACACAGTATCACTAAAACCAGGATAATCATTTCCAGAACCAGGGACAGGATGGATGAAAAGTCTTTTTTCATTAGAAACAACCCCTTCGCTGTTTGTTTGAGGATGGTCACTGCCCGTCCTCTTGTTTATTTTACCAGTATTTTTATTTCTTTGCAAGCATTGTATTTTGCGGATTTGCAGTATATAATGATTTCTCGCATGACATTTACTAAAGCCTTCATAATGTAAATAATAACAATATTGGAGAAATTATGATATCCACGGATTACCATATCCATACCCATTACAGCGGCGATTCGAATACGCCCCCCGAACAGGCGGTTAAACAAGCGATATCTATCGGGCTTAAAGAAATCGCCATCACCGACCACCTTGACTTTTTGGACGACACGCTGGTACCTGAATCGCCTGTGAATCTGCGTAAATACGCGGAGGAGATCGAATCCTTACAGAAGCGTTATGCCGGGGCGATTATTATAAAACTCGGCCTTGAAGTGGGGTTCGATCCGGGTATGGCGCGAAAATTAAATGTACTGACAGACCCCTTCCCGTTTGATTTCATTATCGGATCTTCCCACGATATAGACGGCAGAGGCATATTTAATGAGGATTTTTATGCGGGCAGACCCAAAGCGGAAGCCTATGGCGAGTATTTCGATCATGTGCTGAGGGTTATTGAAGCCCGCCCGGACTTCAGCGTCTACGGGCATCTGGATGTAATCGAGCGTTACGGGCGCTACCCGGACAAAGCGCTCTATTACGACGAGCACGAAGAGGCGATCGAGGCCGTGCTGAAGGCTCTAATCAAAACAGGGAAGGGGATAGAGGCAAACAGCTCCGGCTATCGGTACAGCCTGGGCCACGCTACCCCCCAGCCCCTTATATTAAAACGCTATAAAGAGCTGGGCGGCGAGCTGATAACCGTCGGCTCCGACGCCCACAGGCTCCAGGACATCGGCGCGGGCTTTGATTTGACCAGAGAAACGCTGCTTGCGCTGGGATATAGATATATAACGCTCTTTGACAGGATGAAGCCCAGAATGGTTAAACTATAAGTAACCGCTGATTTAATCAAAAGCTCGCGAAAAATTTAGCTAGCAGCGGCCGCGCCAACGCTTCTAGGCGCGGCAAATTGAGAGCGAGCTTACCTTAATCAGCGGTTACTATAAGCAAGTCTGCCACCTTGTACACATCGCCGGCCCCCATCGTAATCACCAGATCGCCGTTCCGGCACGATTTACGCAGATAATCCGCCGCATCCGAAAAAGAACCGAAAACCACGGCGTCCTTGCCGTTTTTTATTAACGCGTCCGCGAGGTCTTGCGAAGATATCCCGATATGCCCTTCCTCGCGCCCCGCCGGGGTGAAGATATCCATAAAAACCAGCTTATCCGCGTCAGCGAAGGCTTTTGTAAAGTCCGCGAACAGCTCCTTCGTGCGGGAACGGGTATGCGGCTGGAACACGCACACCACCCGCTTCGCGGATTCTATGTGCTTTGCGGCGGCGAGGCTCGCGCGTATCTCGGTGGGATGATGGGCGTAATCGTCAACTACGGGGATGCCGTTAAAGGAGCCTTTGCGCTCAAACCGCCTCGCAGCCCCTTTGAACCCCGCAAGCGCGGGGATTATCTCGTCCATGCCGACTTCAAGGAAGGCGCAGGCCGCTATCGCGGCAAGGGCGTTGCCTATATTATGCTCTCCCGGTATTGCGAGCTTCACACGGCCCTTATATACCCCTCTGTACAGCACGTCGAACGAAGGAAACCCATTTTCATCGTAATCAATATTGGAAGCCTGATAATCCGCGCCTTCTTCAGATGAAACCGAACCGTATGAAACGGAAGCAGCAGCTTTTCTTTGTTTATCTTTGTGTCCTTAGTGGCTAAAAAAATCTTTGTATGCCACCAGCAGCCCGCCGTCGTCAACCAAAGCAGCGAAACGCCGGAAACTCTCCGTCAAATCGTCAAAGTCCTTGAAATAGTCGGCGTGGTCCATTTCGATATTCAAGATAACGCCCACATGGGGATTCAAACTCAGGAACGCGTCGCAGTATTCGTCCGCCTCAACAACGAAGAAATCCGCGCCGCCGTTAATCATCGTCGTACCGGTGGAAGGGCAGAAACCGCCGTTCATAACGGTGGGATTACGGCCCGCCGCAAGCAGTATCTCGGCGATCATCGTAGTCACCGTCGTCTTGCCGTGGGAACCGGAAACGCAGACGGGCCGTTTATAGTTCTTCATAATGCCGCCAAGAAGGGCGGCCCTGCTGACGACGGGTATATCCAGCTCATAGGCGCGCGCCAGCTCCGGATTCTCTTTCTTTACCGCCGACGTGATAACCACAAGATCCGTTCCGGCGCTTACGTTTGCGGAATCATGGCCTGCGGCGGCCGGTATGCCCAAATTTCTTAAACGTTCAAGAACAGCCGACTCCCTCGCGTCCGACCCTGAAACCTCATAACCGTATAAATGAAGGAGTTCCGCGAGCCCGCTCATATGCACGCCGCCAATGCCGATAAAGTAAACCTTTTTATAATCAGAGCCCAGATTCAAGCCAAAGCCGCCCATAATACCTCCGAAATAGTAATTTGAATACTGCTGTATTGACGAGTATAACATATTATATCGTGAAAATCCATATCCAAGACACACATTATACATAAAAAATCTTTAAAACGGAATAATAAGTTCGAAATATCTTTTTA
>JAISVU010000367.1 GCA_031271375.1 Clostridiales bacterium
GTTGAGCCGCTGCTGTTCCTCGCCGCCATCGGGATGTCCGTTGTTATAAACATGGGCACAAACGCCTTCGGCCTGTTCGCCCCTGAGGGGAATCAGGGCGTTAGCTTCCTCACGAACGCCGTTACCCCCATCCTCCAGCTGGCTGTTTCATTGGACTACGCTATCTTCCTTCTGCACAGCTTCGGGGCGCGTCGCAAGGCCGGGGCCGGTGTGGAGGACGCGATGACGGAGGCTGTGAAGGAGAGCTTTTCCACCGTGGCGGCCAGCGCGTCAACGACGCTGTTCGGGTTTATGGCCTTGTTGTTCATGGACTTCCGTATTGGGTCAGACTTGGGGTTGAGCCTCGCGAAGGGGATTTTCTTCAGCTTTGTGTCGGTTATGGTGTTCCTGCCCGCGCTGACGATGTGCGTTTATAAGTTGATAGACAAGACAAAGCACCGGGAGATCATGCCGGATTTCTCCAACGTATACAGGGTTCTTGGCAAGCTGGCGATACCGGCGGTCATAGTAGTCGCGATTGTCATTGTGCCGTCGTACCTGGGCCAGTCCCGCACGGATTTCCTGTACGGGTACCAATCCGCCGCCGACAGTATGCGCGGAGGGGAGGAATCCGGACAGGATTTGCTGACGCCGAACCAAGTCTTCGGCCAGTCCACCGCGATGGCGGTGATGGTCCCCAGGGGCGACGTTATCCGCGAGGAAATGCTTGCCGACGAGGTTCTGGCGATGCCCGGAGTGACCTCCGTTATTTCATACGCGAAGACGGTCGGCTCCGCTATCCCGCCCGAGTTCCTGGACGATAGCGTCCGCTCTCAGTTCTATTCCGACAACTACGCCCGCTTAATCGTCTATCTGGACACGCCCGCTGAAGGCGCGGAGGCATTCGCCGCCGTTGAGGCCATTAACGCCGCGGCGGACAGGCTCTATCCCGGCACGGCTTATTCCGTGGGCCAGAGCGCGAACCTCTACGATATGAAGAATACGGTTCAGGCCGACAACCGTCTGACGAACCTCCTCGCGGTTATCTCTATCTTCCTTGTGCTGGTTGTTACGTTCCGCTCTGCCAGCCTGCCGTTTTTGCTGCTGCTTACGATTGAGGCCGCGATATGGATCAATCTTAGCATCCCTTACTTTACCGGGACGCCAATAAATTATATCGGCTATCTCGTACTTAACACCGTACAGCTGGGGGCCACCGTCGACTACGCGATCCTTCTTACCGTAACCTATACAAGGAACCGCAAGACAATGCCTAAAAAAGAGGCGGTATACAAGGCGCTGGGCAGTTCCTTCCGTTCTATCCTTGTGTCGGGGACGACGCTTGCCACGGCGGGCTTCACGCTGGCGGGGACTTCGTCAAACCCCCTTATTGCCGATATCGGAACCCTGCTGGGCCGGGGGACGCTGTTTTCAATGCTGATGGTGGTCGTGTTCCTCCCGGCGCTGCTGGTGATATTTGACAAGGCGATTGGGAAGAGCACTTTAAAGGCGAAGTTTAGATAAAATTGGTCAACATTCAAAACCGGCCCAAAGCCCATAAGATACATTAAAATCTATCTTTGGGTGAGATACTATGGGTACAGGTTATTTGCAAGTGCAGGTTAGGGCTGGCGAGGCCGCGATTCCGGTTGCGGGCGCCGCGGTTACGATAACAGGGCAGGGCGGCGTGATGTACGATTCCGTCACGGACGGGCAGGGCATGGCCGGAAGGGCTTCATTCGATGCGCCGGACAAATCGCTCCAGCATGACCCTAATTTCACGGGGCTATGCTATTCCAAAGCGGATGTAACCGTCGACGCGGGCGGGTTCTCTCCCAGAACCGTCTTCGGCCTTATGATATTCGACGGCGAAACAATGATAATGCCGGTAGACCTTACGCCGATTCCGGCGGACGATTATGTATCAGACCCTAACCCGCGCATTGGGCCAAACGACGAGATGCGATTGCCGGAACACAGCCTCGCCAATGGGGGGCAGCATCCCCAGGAAGGCCCCGACGAGCAGGCGATGGGGCGCATCCTGCGGGAAGTTACAGTGCCGCACACAATAAGGGTTCATCTGGGCAAACCCGCCGAATACGCCACAAACGTCTACGTAAAGTTTAAAGAGTACCTCAAGAATGTTTGCACTTATGAAATATACCCGGATTGGCCGGCGAACACGCTGGAGGCCAATATACTGTGCCAAACCTCCCTCGCGCTGAACCGGATATATACCGAGTGGTACCCCAGCCAGGGCTATGCTTACGACATAACTTCCAGTACCTGGAATGATCAGAACTATGTTTATGCCCACGTCGGCCCTTACACAAGCAAAATCTCGGCGATTGTGGACAGGGTGTTTAATAACTTCGCAAGGCGCGTGGGGCAGAAGGGGCCTTACTTCACCGAATACTGCGACGGCAGAACCGCCACCTGCCCGGGCCTGAAGCAATGGGGCAGCCTGGATTTGGGCAATAAGGGGTATACCCCGCTCCAAATACTCAAATATTATTATGGCAATGATATTGAAATAGCGGAAACAAGCAACATCGACGATGTGGAGGCCTCTTATCCCGGTTCGCCGCTTAAAGAAGGGATGAGAGGCAGCGCGGTTAAGCAAATGCAGGATCAGCTGAACCGCATCCGCGTCGCTTACCGCAACATACCCCAGATAAGCAGCCCCAACGGATACTTCGGGCCGGACACAACGGCGGCGGTTAAGGCTTTCAAGGCCGCGGCCGACTGGTCTCTGCCCTCGGCCTCGTCGGGCGCTGTTGACAAGTCCACCTGGTATAATATATCATACGCCTATTACGCTGTTAAGAAGCTTGGAGAGCTGGGCAGCGAAGGCGAGATTATAGGCGTAGGCAGTATCCCGCCCAACAGCACCCTCGGGCAGGGTTCAAAAGGCACGGAGGCGGGCAAGCTCCAATTTCTTATCAACGCGATAGCGGAATACTATCCCGAGGTGCCTTCGGTTATCATGGACTACAGCTACGGCCCGAGCACGGCAAACGCTGTGAGGGCTTTCGAACAGGCTTTCGGCCTCAATCCCGACGGCATCGCGGGGCCTCAGGTTTGGAATAAGCTGTATGAAGTCTATTGGTCGCTGAAGGACAGCGGTTTGCTTCCCGGCTCCGGCGGCGGGGCAGAATACCCCGGCTTTTCGCTGACTATAGGCTCCAGCGGCCCCAGCGTCCGCAAGGTTCAGTCTTGCTTGAACAACATCGGGTCACGGTATCCGGGCGTAGGCGGCCTTACGGAAGACGGGGTCTTCGGCATCGCGACACGCAGCGCCGTAATAACCTTCCAGAGTATATTCGGCCTTACCCAGGACGGTATCGTCGGCCCCGCCGCATGGGCGAAGATTATGTCCGAGTGCCAAAGCGGCGGTTCCGCGCCTGGCTCAAGCTATCCCGGGTATTCACTCAGCATGGGCACCTCAGGCGACTATGTGTTAAAGGTACAGCAGTGCTTAAACCGGATAAGACAGTCCCAGTCGTCCATACCCTGGGTGACGGAAGACGGGATATTCGGCAGCGGGACGCGCGCCGCGGTTATAGCGTTCCAGCGTATCAACGGCCTTTCGCAGGACGGAATCGTTGGCCCCGCTACATGGGCAACGATTATGGAACGCTGCCAGAGCGCGAACGCCCCGGCCTATCCCGGTTATTCAATCAGCGCAGGCTCGTCGGGGGATTATGTATTGCGCATTCAACGGTGCCTGAACCGGATAAGGCTGTCCTATGCCTCCATACCCTGGGTGACGGAAGACGGGGCATTCGGCGGCAGGACGCAGACGGCGGTTAAGGCCTTCCAGAGCGTTTTTGGCCTGACGCAGGACGGCATCGTCGGCGCGGCGACGTGGCAGGCGATTTTTTCGAGGTGCTAAATAAATAGGAGGTTTCACTTATGCTTAAACGTGTTACGGCCCTGGTTCTGTCCCTGTTTCTGATATGCGGCGCGGGCGCGGCGGCCCTCGGGGCTGAGGCGGAGGTTATGTCTAAAGACGAGGTGATATACGCCAGGCTTTCGGCGGCGGGGGAGGCGCTGAACGTATACGTTGTGAACCGCTTTGACGCCGCGTCCCCCGGGGTTATCACGGATTACGGCGATTATTCCGGTGCGGTGAACCTTACCGGCCTTGAGCCGATTGAGCTGGGCGAGGCCGTTACGTTCGAGACCGCGTCCGACAGTTTTTATTATCAGGGATACCTCAATAACACGGACTTGCCGTGGATATACGATATTGGCTATAAACTGGACGGGGCGGACATCGCGCCGGAGGAGCTCGCTGGCCGGTCAGGGCGCCTTGAGCTGCGGCTTGCCGCGGTGCGCAACGAAGCGGTGGACGACACGTTTTACAACAATTTTATGCAGCAGATAACGATAACGCTAGACACACAGCGCTGCAAGAACATTGAAGCCCCGGGGGCATCGCAGGCTAGCGTGGGAAAGAACCGCGCGCTGGTATTTACCGTACTGCCTGGGTCGGACGCGGATATCACGGTATCGGCGGACGCGGACGGTTTCGAGATGGCGGGGATCGATATAGCGGCTATGCCGTTTACGATGAACTTTAACCTGCCCGATACGAGCGGCATGACCGCCGAGTTTCAAACCCTGGCCGACGCGTTAAATGAGCTGGACGAAGGCGTCGGCGCGCTAAAGGACGGGGCGGGGGAAATGAAAGCCGGAGCCGAGGCCCTTGCGGCGGGGTCGTCGGAGTTTAACGGCGGCCTAGCGCGGCTGGACGAAGGCTCGGCCCAGCTTGTATCGGCGTCAAGCCAGATTATGGAAGGCTTGACCGCGATGTACGAAGGCGTCGCCGCTATCGGCTTCCTTACGCAGTTCAGCGACGGCCTCGCCGAACTGAACAGCGGATATTCCGTGTTCCATGACGGCATTGTCGGCTACACCGGCGGGGTGACTGCCCTAGCCGAAAACTACGCGCAGCTTAACGACGGCGTATCGGGCCTCAGCGGCGGCGCGGCCGATATGGACGCGGGCATTGCCGAGCTGCGCGAGGGTACGGCGCAGCTGGCCGCCGGTACTGCGGATATATCAGAGCGGATTCAAGAGCAAATTGACGCTCTGATAAGCGAGTTCACCGGCGAGGGTTTTGTGCCTAAGTCCTTCACTTCGGATAAGAACCAGCACGTTGGCTTGGTGCAGTTTGTCTTTAAAACAGCCGGAGTGGAGAAACCCGCGCCGCCGCCCGCCGCCTCTGCGGAGGAAACCCAGCCGGGCTTTTTTGAACGGCTTGCGCGGCTGTTTACGGGGAGATGACGGCTGATTTAGCAGAGATAATATACTGCTTGAGCAGTAAAAGACTCAGTGCGCTAGCGCACAGGAGGCTTTTACTAGCTCAAGCCCCCCTTACGACTTCCGCCTAAACAAAGCATTTATGCCTTGCGAATCCGCAGGATTCGAGTTTCACGCAGTGAAACTTTTAGGCGTGAAGGAGTATAGATGTAATTGCTGATTAAAGTATTGACTATATCTGTATAACATATTATAATTAAGGGGAGAATTGAAGAGAGAGCGCTGTGAACGCTCTCTCAGCGTAAACCGTTTGACGGTGGATTGGCCGAACTCTAAGTTACCGAGTTACAAGAATAAGCCGATGCCTTAGCCTAGGGCGGCTTATTTCTTTGTGTTTCTATACGTTAAAAATATCAAGATTGATGTTTGAATCAAATAAATCAACTCAAACCATGATAAAGGTATTGACATGGCCTTTCTCATCAGTGAAAAGCTCCCTCGGCCTGTATTCAGCCAGAGGGAGCCTTATGTTTCACATATATGACGCTAAGATAAATCTCACGCCGGGGCGCTCAGGATGTTCTTGAGGCCGGATATATCGAGCTGGTTCGCCTGCGGCGCGGGATGGTAATAGCCCTTTGAGGCCGCTATCTTGTAAAGGTCGTACTGGAACTTCTCGTCGCCGTCGCGCATTTGCTGGAACGTCTGGCGCAAGCCGGGGTCGTTGCTCTCAGTGATTACCTTCGCGTAGGTCGCGAGGCTTGCCTTGACGCCGCTAAGGATATCGGACACCATGTCTTTTTCCTGCATTGTTTACCCTCCTGTTATAACATCTGAATAAGCTGCTGGGCGCTCTTCTGGGCTTCGCCCGCCGCCTGCTGGAACATCTGTTTAATCTGCTGGTCCTGGCACTGGCTCGCGTAAGCGTTGAGCTTCGCCGCCGTGGTTTGATGGCCGCCTACGACCTCGCGAATCGAGCTTAACTCCATTTGGTTAAAATTTGGCATATTACCGCTCCCTTCGTTACTTTATAACTCCGGTAATAATTTGCCTTTATTTCATTTTTTTATACATCATTACAGATATGCTTTTTTATCGCTTCGAAACTCTCCGCGCTGATAACATGCTCCATGCGGCAGGCGTCTTCCAGGGCCGTTTTCTCGTCCACGCCCAGCGCGATAAGCCAGCGCGAGATAAGCGTGTGGCGCTCGTACATCGTCCTCGCGACGCGCAGCCCCTCTTCGGTAAGCGTAATCATACCGTCCTGCGCCACCTCGATGTACCCGCTTTCCCGCAGATTGCGCATAGCGACGCTGACGCTGGGCCGGGTAAACTCCAGCTCGTTCACGATGTCTATCGCGCGCACCCCGGCTGCCCTCCGGCTTAACATATAGATGGTTTCCAGATAGTTCTCGGCGGACTCCCGCATGTTCATTTCGATCACCCTTTTACTTAGGGGTTTTAAACCGGCTTAATTGTATCATTATATAATAGTAATTACAACTGCGTAAGATAATATAATTAGTTATTGACATCTTTGTTAGTCTATGCTAACATACAACATGGTTAGTTACAACTAACATCATATGGAGGCGTCGTTATGACATTGAAGGATCTTCCGATAGGCGACAGCGCCCGCGTAACCCAGGTGGGCGGCGAAGCCGGGCTGCGGAGGCGGCTTTTAGACATGGGCATCACGCCGGGGACGGCGGTGACGGTAAAGAAGGCCGCCCCGATGGGCGACCCGATAGAAATTCTTTTACGCGGATATGTTTTAAGCATAAGGCTGGACGACGCGAGTAAAATAACAGTAGCCATATAGGAGGGTTTGTTATGACCTTTGCTCTCGCGGGCAATCAAAACAGCGGAAAGACCACGCTTTTCAACCACCTGACCGGCTCGAACCAGCATGTGGGGAACTTCCCCGGCGTAACAGTGGAGCGGAAGAGCGGCGGCATTATCGGGCATAAGGACGATGTCCTGGTTGACCTGCCGGGCATCTACTCCCTCTCGCCTTATTCCAGCGAGGAGATAGTGACACGGGACTTCCTTATAAAAGGCAAGCCCGACGGCATTATCAACATCGTCGACGCGACCAATATAGAGCGCAATCTATATCTTACGCTGCAGCTTATCGAGTTGCGGATGCCGATTGTGCTTGCGTTGAACATGATGGACGAGGTGCGGGCGAACCACGGCAGCATCGACACGGAACGCCTGTCGGAGCGGCTGGGCATTCCCGTGGTTCCGATATCTGCGGCGAAGAAGGAGGGCCTCTCGGAGCTGGTGAGCCAGGCAAAGGCGGCGGCGGAGAGACGCGCGCTGCCGACGCGGATAGACTTCTGCTCGGCAGGGCCTGTTCACCGCACAATTCACGCGATATCTCATTTGATAGAGGATCACGCCCTGCGCATAAACGTGCCGGAGCGTTTCGCCGCGACGAAGCTGGTGGAGGGCGACGCGCCAATGATGGACGCGTTAATGCTGAGTGAAAACGAGAAAGACATGATAGAACACGCGGTAAAGGAGATGGAGGATGAGGCCGGGACAGACAGGGAAGCCGCCCTTGCCGACATGCGTTACGCCTTTATCGAGGAGGCTTGCAAAGCCTGCGTAACGAGGGTGGGGGAGAGCAAAGAATACCGCCGCAGCGTGCGCATCGACTCGCTGCTTACGCATAAATACCTGGCCATCCCGGCCTTCCTCGCCGTTATGCTGATAGTGTTCTGGCTTACCTTCGATGTCGTGGGCGGCAATCTGAGCGGCCTGCTAGGCGCTGGAGTAGATGCCTTCATCGGCGCTGTGGATGCTTCGCTTATAAACTTCGGGCTTAACCCTGTAATGCGCTCGTTCCTTGTGGAGGGCGTTCTGTCCGGGGTGGGGGCCGTGCTGGGCTTTATTCCGATCATCGTATCGTTATTCTTCTTCCTTTCGATACTTGAGGACAGCGGGTACATGGCGCGGGTGGCTTTTGTGATGGACAAGCCCATGCGGAAGATCGGCCTTTCCGGGCGGAGCCTAGCGCCGCTGCTGATAGGCTTCGGGTGCAGCGTTCCGGCTGTGATGGCGGCGCGAACCCTGAGCGGCAGGCGCGACAGGCGGCTGACCGTATTGCTGATACCCTTTATGAGCTGCAGCGCGAAGCTGCCGGTATACGCGCTGTTTACAGCGGCCTTTTTCCCAAGATATCAAGCCCTGGTGATGATTTCGCTGTACGTGGGCGGGATACTGCTGGGGGTTCTCAGCGCTTACATCGCGAGGAAGACGGTGTTCAAGGACGCGCCGCTCCCGTTTGTTATGGAGCTGCCCAACTACCGATTCCCCTCGGTGAAGACCGTCCTGCGGCTGATGTGGGACAAGGCGGCGGACTTCCTGCGCAGGGCGCTTACGGTCATCCTGACCGCGACGGTTATCATATGGTTCCTGCAATCCTTCGACGCAAGGCTCAACACCGTCGCGGACGGTTCCGGCAGTATGCTGGCCTCGGTGGGCAGGCGGGCGGCCGTTATCTTCAGGCCGCTGGGTTTTGGGGACTGGCGCGTCTCCACGTCGATTATTACGGGGTTTATGGCAAAGGAGGCCGTCATCAGCACGCTGGCCGTCCTCACCGGCGGAGCGGCTGCCGGGCTTCAGTCCCTGTTTTCGCCCCTCAGCGCGCTGAGTTTTCTGCTATTTACACTGTTATATACCCCCTGCGTCGCTGCCGTAGGCGTAATAAAGCGGGAGCTGGGCACGTTAAGCGCGATGATAACGGTTCTGTATCAGACAGGCTTCGCCTGGGCCGCGGCTTTTATTGTTTACCGGGTTGGGATGATGTTTATATAAATCTAGCCTTGACAGGTATTTTTTCCCTTTGTATAATAAAAATATAAGCGGGGGGAGGGCGGGGCCGTGAACAATGAGGACTATATTACGATGCAGTGCGACTGCGAGGTCATCCACGCCGAGGTTGTTGACGCTGTCCGGGGCATGATGCCGCCGGGAGACGACTTTTTCAAGCTCGCGGGCCTGTACAAGATGTTTTCCGACCCCACCCGCGTCAAAATCCTCTGGGCGCTCCATTGCCGCAGGATGTGCGTGTGCGACCTCGCCGTGCTGCTGGGAATGACGAAATCCGCGATATCCCACCAATTAAAGTCGCTGCGCCTCACGAATCTTGTCAAGTACGAGAAACAGGGCAAGGTCGTGTACTATTCGTTGGCGGACGAGCATGTGGAGGATATCTTTGAAAAGGGTTTCGCGCATATCCATGAGTAATAGGGTATCAATATGAAACAGGTTCTTGTAATCACGGTTTGTATAATTCTCATATGTGGCGCGCTGTTTTACTTTACGTCGTGGCCCGGAAGATACTCCGAAGCCGCAGCCGACGGCGGCGTCCTTAACCTGAATGACGAAAACCTGTCATCAGGGCTTATTAAACTCGACGGCGAATGGGAGTTTTATTTTAATCAGCTGCTTACGCCGGAGGCGGCGCCCTACGGCGTTTCAGAGCTTATCAAGGTTCCGATGTCG
>JAISVU010000136.1 GCA_031271375.1 Clostridiales bacterium
CAGAGGCCGAGCGGCGACTTGGTTTTTCATATCGTCCGTGAGCTATATATTCCCGCCGATTTGCTGTTCTACCCGGACGAAATCCAAAGCCAGAATTTCTCCCAGGCGGTGGAGATGCTCCGAAGATGCAGCGATAAGGATATCAATACTGTCATATCCCTGCTCTACTCCCTGTTGCAAGATTCATGGACGCCGCCTGTAGCAATGTGAAAGGATGAATACTGTGCTTCGCATGACAAAATCGCGGCTGGTATTTGCTGACCGCGAAATATAACCTACGGCCATGAGCGACGTAATTTCTGTTCTTCATCTGAATAGAGTTTTGTTAAAAAAAGCTCGTTTGCGATAACGGGCTTTTCAATTCCAAAAGGTACTGTAGCGCCCTACCAGAAGGTATGGTGTATCAGTACCTTTTTACTGTGTTCCCGTTGGGATTGCGTCCTATCGTCCAATTTCCTATTGCCGATCATAATCGCGCGGGCCAGAGGCCCGCCTGTTCCTCCACCGTTCGGCGCCAATCAAATCTGAGTGGAGGAATAAAATGGACAAGCCATTAACAACAATAATATATAAGCTCGCCGATGGGAAACGGATTTGCCTCGTTGTTACGATGGAGGTCAAGAGCCTGTTGGAGCAGGCCGACCGGAAAATCCGCTCCCAGCGGCGGAAAGAAAGGCGTCGCCACACGGAGTACATAGACGGTTTGACAGACACTACTATGGTGCTACCGCAGGAAGATTTCGCCAATCTCATAAGTAGAATTGACAGCTACAAGCGGCTCCACGCCGCAATCGAAACGCTGTCCGATGCTCGAAGGCGCAGGGTGTACCTGCATTATTTCGGCGGCTTTACCTGCCGCAAGATTGCGGAATCTGAAAAAGTCTCCTTTGAAGCGGTTTCCAAATCCCTTGTACAGGCTCGAAAAGCCTTGTGTGAACTCCTGACCCGATAACCGGCAGGCAGCCTCGCCCACCATGGCGGGGCTGCCCTCTTGCTTTATAAGCTTTCCTATGCTCTATTATACATATTCGTATGCGTAAATGCAATTTATATTAAGCGTATTCTACACATTCACATAAGTGTATTCTATTAAGTGATGGGGGAGTGAACATGGACATATTAAACAGAATTAAGCAGTTGAGGGACGAACGTGGCTGGAGTAATTATAAACTTGCAAAAGAAGCTCAGATTTCGGAGGGCTCGCTAAACAATTTGTTTCGCTTGAATAATCAGCCGACCATTCCGACATTAGAGTCCATTTGCAAAGGTTTTGACATAAGCCTCTCGCAATTCTTCGCGGAAGGCAGCGAGGCTGTCGTTTTGAATGAAGAACAGAAAGAAATGCTTGATATCTGGAACACGCTCAACGGAGATAAGAAAGTTGCCTTGCTAGAATTGCTTAAAAAGATTTAAAGCATCCAGTGACGCGGCTTACAAATCCCTTATAAAAGCGCGAAAAGCCTTGTGGAAACTCCTGGCCCGATAACCGGCAGGCAGTCCCGCCCACCGCGGCGGGGCTGCCGTTTGTTTTTGTATCAACTTGCGTCTTTGCGCTGTTGGGTGTAGATGATGTCACCTAAAGTATACCGCATATGCGGTATACTTTACAAGACATATCCGAACTATTCTATGCTCCATTTAGGCAGTAAACTATAAGGAGTAAGGGATGGTGTCAAAATGGATGTGTTACGGCGCATTGCGTGGCTTCGCGATGAACGCGGCTGGAGCAATTATAAATTGGCAAAGGCCGCCGGCATTTCACAGACAACGATAGGGCATATGTTCACGCGGAACACGCAGCCCAGCATTGCGACGCTGGAATCAATCTGTGACGGCTTTGGGATAACGCTGTCGCAATTCTTTTCTGACGATAACGGTATGGTCTCGCTGAGCGGTGAACAGCGAGAATTGCTTGACAGGTGGGGCACTATCCCGAAAGAGCAGAAAGTCATCCTGCTGGAATTACTGAAAAAGATGTAACCGCAAGCCAAACGATAAAAAGATGCCTGACAGCTAAAAGCTGCCAAGCATCTTTTTTTTTCGTTTTCGTCAAAACCGGGTTGACAAAGATTCTCTCCCAGTCCTTAAGGTAGAGGGATATTTGCAATCCCTATTTTACAGATTGAAAATTGAATATCCGACAGCTTGGATTCACGAACCCGTTTGGTCGGCGGTGAACCGGCAAGCGACAAAGCTGGGGCGCGTAGACTACCTGCGGATGGCCTACCTAAGTAGGTATTCGTAAAAACGATTGCATCAAAGGTACGAGCGGCAACCTCTTGGCTGAAAACGGTCTGTGGCGGATCGTCTCGCAATTACCCGGACGGGATTCATGACGCCCATCATTGGCTCCTTGATTGGGGGGTGAAACTCCTGCGGCGGCGCATAGCCAGCGCCGGATTTAAGCTGTTGCCCACGCGCCGGGATGTAGTGTCGAATAGGCGCAAAGCGAAAATTGAGAAAAGGCACAATACAAGGGAAATGTGCTCAACATCAACAATTATATACATATTTTCATTAACCGAAAGCCACATCAGGCGGACATAAAAAGGCCGCGGCCCCGGATAATCCTGGGTCGCGGCGTTGTGTTATCGGACAGCTTTTACAGCGGTTCGTCGTCAAAATCGTTCGGCGGCGCGTTGCTTCCTGCGGGAGCGTTTGCGGGTTGCGGCGCGGTATTATGCGGAGGCGCAGCACCGTCACGATTATCATGGCGTGCTTTCTTGATGGCGTCTATCCGCTTGATGATTGGCGCGCCCATCACGACTTCCCATGCGCTCATATACCTTACGATGCTGCACAGGAAACCGACAAACTCAACGTCACTGAGCATTTTGTACGCGTTCTTGTCATAGTTCGGTTTGTCGTTCGGCCCGTTCGGGTATGTGCCGTGGGATATTTTTATGGTCCAGGGGTAGTTTGAAACCACCGTTTTCTCCGCGTCCCTGTAGGGATTCCGGGCGACGGTTATGGCTTCGGCGGTGGTTTTCCCGCCCTGCTCTTTTTTCTTCTGTGACCCCCATTTGTATTCCTGCGCAGTGCCCTTGACCTTCTTGGCGTCGTCGTAAAGAGCGCAGATTTCCTGGGGCTGAAGATAGAAGCACATAAAGACCGTGGGTGTCTTGGAGAAGTCCGTCACGTTGATTTTTATACGGCTGTACTTAGCGTGCAGGCTGGCCGGAGATTTGTCTTTGGGATTATTGAAATCCGGCGCCTGAAGGGAGTCGCATGCCGCAATCAGCGTCTTTTGGTTCGTTATAAACGCGATTTGGGTTGCATCGACATTATGCGTTCCGTTTGACACTTTTCAAACCTCTTTTCCGTTGCGTTGTTTTTACTTTTCAATTTCTGCTACTCCAGGCGCTATTTAACGAAGCGTTTCATCACGGTAAGCAGCGCGCGCGGCATCCGGGCAAGGTCGGTTATCTCGAACATATTCTCGCCGTAGATACCTTTGATGCTGCTGATGTCCTCGTTTAGGGCCGCGGCGAATGTAAGCACACCGGCCTTTTGCGCACTGGCCAGCACTTCCTGGAGATGCTTTACTCCGTCCTCGTTTGAGCCGTAATCTGCCGGAAGGCCGTCAGAAACGATGAACAGCAGCTTGATTTCTTCCGGTCGCTTCAGCAGCTCTGTCAGCATGTAATTCAGGGCAGTGCCGTCACGGTTCCCGTTGCTGGCCCTTGCGGCGCAGATACGGTATCTGTC
>JAISVU010000174.1 GCA_031271375.1 Clostridiales bacterium
TAGGATTTTTGGAACTAGAAGTTCCGGTATATAATATCAACAAGGGCAAAAACGCAGAGCTCTTCACTCGGAGCGAAAAACTCAAGCATTATGCGGAGTTTATCGCAAAGCTAAGGGAGTTTCAGAAAACTTATGAAGACTATTCCCAAGCTGTTAAGGAAACTGTAAATTACTGTATCGAAAATGGCATCTTGGCCAAATTTCTAAAAGAACATGGAGGGAGAATCGTGAGCATTTTATTTGCTGAATATAATGAAGAAACCGCAAAACGCGTGTATGCGGAAGAACGAATTGAAGAAGCGGTTGAAGCGGCGGTTGAAGAAGCTGCGCAAAAAATGATTCAGGATGGCGTGCCTATAGAAAAAATTGTTAAATATTTCGATTTAACAATGGAGGCGGTTGAGCGTTTGCGGAAGCATGTGCCGCTGCCCGTATCACGATAAGACGTTTCTGTACTCAAGGGGCTTTATCCTGGCCTTTAATTTTTATGCGGATGGAATACCAGGTTTTCGGATTCGCCGTCCGAATAATAGGCTGTATCAGTGTCTAAGCAATAGGCGGCGAGCCTTCCTCCATAAGCGGCCCCGCAGTCGATACATAATTTATCTTCATTGACGCTGTCAAACCAGACCCTATTTTTTCCGCCGCCTTGCTTTGTTAATGACGGCGTATGCCCGAATATGACCAAAGGCTTAATTCCCGTCGGCTTGTTGAAAAAGTCGTGCCGGATCCATGTCATATCCCTAACCGATTGTTCTTCGATTCTGACATCCGGGCAAATCCCGGCGTGCACAAGCAGCCTGTCTTGATTTATCAAGAGTTTGACGGGTAAAGTTTTGAACCACTCAATGGCATTTACATATGCCGATTCCCCTTGCGCCATTAAATCCTCCAAGTTCCTGGAACCGCCGTTCTTAGGTTTGAGCCAGCTGCTCTTTTCCCCGGCATGATACTGTATTGCCATCATCTCATGGTTTCCCAATAGAACGCTCGCTGACGGCAATGCCCTGATCATCCCGATCGTCCTCAGCGAGTCTTCCCCTCTGTCGATCATATCCCCAATGACTATAAGCCTGTCACCGTCCGAGAAGTTTATAAGTTTTAACAGTGAATCAAGCAGCATATACTGTCCGTGGATGTCTGAAACAGCGTAAGTTATTGCAACCGCCTCCGTGCATTAAGCATTTCTGCAACGACAATATTATTATCATTATACAAAAGCGGTAATCCGCTTCAAGAAACATAATGAACAGGAGCGGGTCACATTATGTACGTTGTTGACATCCAATTCAAGATATGGTAATCTTTGTCGTAATTGCGGCGGAATCGATATCCGCCGGTTTTGTGTTTCGCAAGGGGGGTAAATAATTGAGTTATTGGGACATGGGCATACGCATACTTTCGGCTGTTTTGCTTGGCGGGCTGATTGGCTTGGAACGGCAGACGAAGCACCGGCCCGCCGGTTTCCGAACGCATATTTTGGTATGCGTGGGAGCCGCGACGGTAATGATCTTGTCGGAGCTTATCTTCGACAAATTCTACATAAAATACGGCATAGCCGCGGATCCCTCAAGGCTTGGCGCGCAGGTCATCAGCGGCATTGGCTTTTTAGGCGCGGGTACTATAATACACTTTGGCGCTAATGTTAAAGGCCTTACCACCGCCGCGAGCCTTTGGGCGGTTGCGGCTATTGGTTTAGCCGTCGGGTCGGGTTTTTATATTTTAGCGGGGGCGGTAACCCTTATACTGCTGATAACCCTCTTTCTATTCGGCAAAATATCCAAACGTATGCGTAAAGCTGAGAATACATTTGAAATAACCATAGTTTTGGTAAACAAGCCCAAAATAATCGGCCACATAAACCTTGTGCTGGCTAAAAGCGAGGCTAAGATACTTGACATGGTTTACACAAACCCCGCCTCCGACATGAAAGAGGATACGGATAAGGATGACGTTATATCCATCTCTATAGTATTTAGCCTCGCGAAAGGCATGGACTGCGAAGAGATTATACAGACCATACGTATGCTCAAAGGCGTGCAATCCGTCGCGCTGGCGAAATAGCGGCCGCTTTAACGGCTGATTACCTTCTATGTACTATACTGCTTGAGCTGTAAAAGACTCAGTGCGCTAGCGCACAGGAGGCTTTTACTAGCTCAAGCCCCCCTTACGACTTCCGCCTAAACAAGGCATTTATGCCTTGCGAAGCCGAAGGCTTCGAGTTTCACGAAGTGAAACTTTTAGGCGAGAAGGAGTATATCTTACCGTCGATAAGCGTAACTTGAACCGAAGCCGTGGCGTCCAGCGGATGCTTGTCCCATACCACGATGTCCGCGTCCTTGCCTTCCTTTAAGCTGCCTATGCGGTGGGACAGCCCCATGATCTCGGCGGGGTAGATGGATATAGCTTTAAGAGCCTCGTCCCTGTCCATCCCGGCTTGGACGGCCAGCGCGGCGCACAGCGGCAAATGCTGGAGCGGGGTCACGGGATGGTCTGTGGTAATGCAAACCCTGACGCCAGCGCTGTTGAGGATGTTGACGGTTGCAAACGTCTTGTTTATTACTTCAGGCTTGGACTTGTGGGTGAGCGTGGGGCCAACCATAGCGGCAAAGCCCGATTCTTTCACGCTTTCGGGTATCAGGTGCCCCTCGGTGCAATGAACAAGAACAGCCTTCAGGCTAAACTCTTTGGCAAGGCGGATGGCAGTGTGTATGTCGTCGGCGCGGTGGGCGTGGATATGGATGGGTATTTCGCCCTTGAGCACGGGGATCAGCGCTTCATGCCGCATATTATAATCCGGCTTTTTGTCGGGTTCCGCCTTCTCCTTTTTTTCCATATACTCCCTTGCTTTTAACATGGCTTCCCTGAACAGCGCGGCGGAAGCCATGCGTGTTTGGGGCGAAACCTTCTTCCCCTGGCCGTATACGCTCTTAGGATTCTCTCCCAGCGCGCATTTCATCGCCAGGGGCTGGCGCATTACAAGGCCGTCAACGCTGACGCTCCCGCCCGTTTTGATAGCCACGGCATACCCGCCGATAACATTGGCGCTGCCAGGGCTGACCGCCGCCGCCGTAATCCCGCCCCCGCGGCTTGCCGCGAAAGATTCGTCCATCGGGTTTATGCCGTCCAATGCTCGGAGATGGGGCGTCAGGGGTTCCGTCGCCTCGTTGGTATCGTTGCCTTCCCAGCGCAAGCCGGTTTCGTGGGTGCCCAGGTGCGTATGAGCGTCGATAAAGCCCGGCAGAATATAGCCGCCGCCCGCGTCGATAATCTCGCAATCGGCGGGGGCGGTTATACCCTTCCCTACCGCCTTGATTACCCCGCCGTCCGCAAGCACGCTCCCGTCCGGGATATCCGGGCCTTCCATGCTGATTACGGTGCCGTTTCTGATTAAAATCATAGAACCTCTCCTTTACGCTAATATCGTCATCATACCACAAATTTCGCGGGACTGCCATTGAATTTTATGGTTATCCAGACGGCTCATAATCCCTAAACTTATTTTTTTCTCTCTGTGCCTCTGTGCCTCCGTGCGAGAAAAAAATATCCGGCTTGCAGGAGAGTCCCGTGTGCCCCTGTTTTTAGTCTCTTCCATGTGTTTTTTTATTATTTCACACAGAGGCACAGAGGCACGGAGGAAAAGAGTTTAGGAGAAGAACTTAGCATTTTTAAAATGTAACATATGCACAATGTGAAAAGCCATATTTTCACATACAGGCTGGTAAACTGCATAATAAATAACTTGACAAAAGAGGTGTTTCTTGCTATTATATCGTTGCCCGCGCGGTTTATGTGTTATGCACCGTTAATATTATGGCGCCGCAAAACGCCGGATTATAAGCCGCGCAGCAAAAATCATAAGGAGGAACAGTATGAAGAAACCGAGAACCATTGTCGCTCTGCTCCTTGCCGCCATCTTCGTCCTTTCGGGTATGACGGCTTGCCAGACCGACGGACAGCAGCAGCAGCCCGCCGGGCAGACCGAGCCTGCGGCCGAGCCCGCAGCCGAACCCGCGAGCAGCGGCCCGTCGGGAACCATTACGATAGGCGAAACGACCGAAATCAACGCGGACTTTATGACCGGCTGGACGAACGTTTCACCCAACTCCAGAATCAAGTCCCTTATCCACGGCGGGAACGATACATACGCCATAGACCCGCAGGGCCAGTACCAGCTTAACACCCGCGTCGTTGAGAACCTTGCAACGGCGGACAACGAGGACGGCACAAAGACGTTCACGTTCGAGCTGACCGGCGACCGCGTATGGAGCGACGGAACCCCGATCACGGCGAAGGACTATGTTTTCGCCCTTCTTATGACCAGCAGCCCGGAATTCCAGGCTCTCGGCGCGAACGCCATCGGCGGCTATGACTATGTGGGCTACGACGCGTACCTGGCAGGCGAAACAAAGGTCTTCACCGGCATTCGGCTTCTCGGCGAACAGAGCTTGTCCGTAACGGTCAAGGCCGAAGAGCTTCCCCAGTATTACGACTACCTTATGGCGGTCATCGGGCCGTACCCCTTCCACCACCTTGCCCCCGGCGTAACCCTTAGCGACGACGGCGAAGGCGCTTACATGAGCGACGAGTGGACCCCCGAGCTTGCCCAGCAGACCATCTCCAACGACTCCGACGGAACCGGCTACCGCTACAACCCCACCGTAACCTGCGGAGCTTACAAGCTGGTCAGCTTTGACACCACCGACCTGAGCGTGGTGCTTGAAGCCAACCCCAACTTCTGCGGAACATGGGACGGCGTAATGCCCTCCATTCAGACGATAATATTCAGAAGGCAGACCCAGGCCACCCAGATGCAGGAGCTTGAGAACGGCGTGGTAGACCTTATACCCGGCGTCAGCGCCGTAGCCCAGATCGAAGAGGGCCTCGCGCTGGTTGACAACGGCGTCGCCGTAAACGATACATTCTACCGCTACGGTTACGGTCTTATCCGTTTCCACTGCGACCAGGGCCCCACCTCCTTCGCTTCGGTCCGTCAGGCCATCGCGTTCTGCCTTGACCGCGAAGAGTTTAACCGTGCCTACGCCAGCGGCTACGCGATCACCGTTGACAGCGCGTACTCCCTCGCGCATTATATTTACCAGGACAACAAGGAATACCTGGAAGAAAACCTTATCCACTACACCCTCGACCCCGAGAGAGCCGTTGAAATCCTTGAGGCCGACGGCTGGATGATGGGCGAGGACGGAATCCGCCACAAAGAAGTAGACGGCGAGGATATGCCCCTTGTAGTAGAGTGGCTCTCGTCCACCGACAACACGGTTTCAGACCTTCTGCGCACGATGCTTGTGCCCGAAGCGGCAAAGATCGGCATAAAGATCAACGAGACCGCCGTTTCGAGCGTTCTTGACGCCGCGTCAAGAAGAGGCATCCGCGACGAAGAGGCCCAGTATTTCATGTTCAACATGGCCCTCAACTTCGGCAACCCCGACCTTCCTTACAACAGCTACTCGCTGCGCGAGGAGTTCTGGGGCGGCAACTACAACAACAACTATATCAGAGACGAAGAGCTTGACCGCATCACCGGCGAAATGTACTACATGGAGCCCGGCAACAAGGAAGCCTTCGACGAGAAGTACCTTGAGTACATCATCCGCTACAACGAGCTTATGCCCAACATCCCGCTGTACTCGAACACCTACTTCGATTTCTACAGCCCCAGGCTGCAGAACTACGATATCGACTCGCTCTACGACCTCCGCTACGCCATACTTTACGCTACGCTCGCGGAGTAATCTTTAAAGCTCTGTTATTGGGGGGCGGGCCTATGTTCGCCCCCTTTACGGAAAAATGTATCTTCAGAAGAGGGAAAGGAGCGGCCTGAGTGGCAGTTTATATATTAAAACGGCTTGGGTTCATGGTTGTTGTATTCTTTATAGTCACTATGATGCTTTTTTTGATATTCAAGGCCGTCCCTGTAGACCCGGTAAACCTGTGGCTCGCGGACACGGGCGCCAATGTGAAGCCCGAGCAGTACGAGCAGATGCGTCAGCAGGTTATTAGTCAGCTCCGCCTGGACCAGCCCCTGGCGATTCAATATGTCTACTGGATATCAAACCTTATTTCGGGCAACATGGGCTATTCGGGCTTTCACAAGGCCCCCGTGAGGCAGGTGGTCAGCTCGCCGATAAGGGCCACGGTTAAGATGAATATCGTGAACCTGGTTCTTGTATTCATCATATCCATCCCGCTTGGCATACGGAGCGCGGTTAAACGCGGCAAAGCCTTTGACAACAGCGTCCAGGTAGTAACGATACTGGGGTACAGCCTCCCTACGTTTATAACCTGTATACTCGCCATCTGGCTGCTTGCGGTGAAGATTCCCCTTTTTGAAATGGGGGGCATGGCGACGCCGAACCTTAAAGGAAGCTGGCTGACGCTGGAACTGGACAAGATTAAGTACATGATACTGCCGCTTATCGTTATGACCTTCACCAGCCTGGGCGGGCTTACGCGCTATATCCGCGCGGCGATGATCGAAGCCCTGTCGCTGGACTGCGTGCGCACGGCCCGGGCAAAGGGCCTTAAAGAAAAGGTCGTCATTTATTCGCACGCGATGAGGAACGGGCAGATTACGGTTATAACAGCCCTTACAAACTGGTTTATAGGGATTTTCGGCGGTTCGCTGATGATTGAGAACCTATTCCTGTGGAACGGCATGGGCCGCGTTATGTTCATGTCCGTTAGGAATAACGACTGGGCCGTCGTGTTCGCAATGTCGATGTTCTATGTACTCATCGCCCTTGTAGGCCATCTTTTTGTAGACTTGATCTATGCCGCGGCAGACCCGCGCATACGTCTTACATAGGGAGGGCCACAGTGAGCGACGCCAAAAAAGACAAAAAGAAGAAATTATCCATATACGAGGAAGAAAAGGTTCAAAGCCCGCTGCGCACAATGGTAAGGATGTTCTTTACGCGCAAGATAACGATACTGGGCCTGAGCGTCTTCGGTTTCGTTGTTTTGAGCTGCCTTATCCTGCCGTTCTTCTTCCCGACTGAAAGGCTTTTCGTTGATTCGACCCAGCGCAACCTGCCTCCCAGCGGCAATTTTATGAAATTCCCGAAGACGCTTGAGGGGAATGTGAGGCAAATCAGCGCGGGCAACGCCTTCGCCGCCGGAATCGACAATGACGGCAACGTGCATGTTTGGGGCAACCTCAACGAAGGGCTGCGGGCCGTTCCCGAAGGGATGGGGAACGTGGTTCAGGTGTCTGCGGGCCTTTCGCATGTTCTGGCTTTGAACGACCGGGGAGAGGTGTTCACCTGGGGCAACGACAGGGGCGGGGTGTTTAAGCTCCTTGATATCCCCGGTGAAGCGCAGGAAGGCGATATCGTAGAAATATACGCCGGAGACCAGATTTCCGTCGCGCTGGACAGCGGGGGCGACATCCATGTCTGGGGAAACCAAAACATCGTCTCCATACGCGCCAGCGGGGTAAGAGGCAGGGTTAAACAGATCGCCCTTAACAACCTCACTGCGATCGCCCTGCTGGACGACGCGACCGTCGCCTGCCTTTCGATCGTTTCGGTTCCGTTTGACAGGATACCCGAGGAGATTCAAGGGCGCACCGTGAAAATAGCCTCGAACGACAAAGCCTGTATCGCGCTCCTTGACGACGGCACCGTGACCGCGTGGGGCCTTAATGAAAACGGGCTTCTGGACATCCCGGAGAACGTACAGGGCCGGGTTAAAGACGTCGCGGGCGGGCGTTCCCATTTTACCGCGCTTCTGGACGACGGCACGGTGGAGAGCTGGGGCTCGAATTTATTGAAGCAGGCCGATTCGCCGTCAGTCAGCGGCATAGAACAGATTGCGGCAAGCTATTACCAGAACTACGCCGTGGACGGAAACGGGAAGATAACGACCTGGGGATTGAAGGGCTATTTCTTCGGCACCGACGATTACGGGCGCGACATCTTTTCAAGGCTTTTGGCCGGCGGGCGCGTTTCGCTCTTTGCCGGGGCGATTTCGATAATTATTTCATCCGTGCTGGGTATCATTATCGGCTCGATATCCGGGTACTTCGGCGGCAGAGTGGACGTCCTGCTCATGCGTTTCGCGGAGATATGGTCGGCAATACCGTTCCTGCCCATTGCGATAATCCTCTCATACATACTTGCGGGGAACCTCGGCGAAGTAGGAAGGCTTATAATGACGATGCTTATTCTGGGCATTCTGGGCTGGCCCGCCATAGGGCGGCTTGTGCGCGCCCAGATGCTGGCAGCCAGGGAAAACGACTATGTTCTGGCAGCCAGGGCTATGGGCGTCAACACAAGAAATATCATCTTCAGGCACATATTTCCCAATATTCTTACCATTGTGGCCGTGAACCTGATGATCAGGCTTGCCGGGAGCATTCTTTCGGAGTCTATGCTTTCATATCTCGGGATGGGCATTATGGAGCCGACGCCCACATGGGGAAATATGTTAAGCGGAAGCCAGAACCTTACAGTTATTACGGTTTATTGGTGGAGATGGGCATTCGCCGCCATCTTTCTTGGCCTCTCGACCCTAAGCCTGAACATCATAGGGGACGGCGTCCGCGAAGCCATCGACCCCAAAGCTTCGGGCAGATAGGAGGACGGGATTATGCCGCTATTAGAGATAAAGGACCTTCATACTTTCTTTACAACAAAGCGGGGAACCGTTAAGGCTGTCAACGGCGTTTCCTATTCGGTGAACGCCGGGAAGACTTTGGGCATCGTAGGCGAATCGGGGAGCGGCAAGTCCGTTTCCGCGATGAGCATCCTGCGCCTCCTTGACGGGAACGGCTATATAGACAGCGGGGAGATTTTGTTTAACGGCCAAAACCTCGTTACCCTCCCTATAAACGACATGTATAAAATACGCGGGAACGACATCTCCGTTATATTCCAGGAACCGATGACAAGCCTTAACCCGGTCTTCTCCGTTGAGAGGCAAATAGGCGAGTCTTTCACAACCCATCAGGGCATGAGCAAGAAGGAGGCTTACGCCAAGTCTGTGGAAATGCTCCGGGACGTTAAGATACCCAACCCGGAAGTCGTGGCGAAGCAGTATCCCTTCCAGCTTTCGGGCGGGATGAGGCAGAGGGTAATGATAGCGATGGCTTTGGCCTGCCGCCCCAACCTCCTTATCGCGGACGAGCCGACCACGGCCCTGGACGTTACGATTCAAGCCCAGATACTGCGGCTTATGAACGACCTGAAAAAAGAGAAGGGGACTTCGATACTATTTATCACCCACGACCTCGGGGTAATATACCAGATGGCAGACGATGTGGCTGTCATGTATTGCGGGCAGGTTGTGGAGATGGCCCCGGTCGAGGTCATTTTTAAGCGCCGCGAGTTCTCCCACCCTTACACCGAGGGGCTGTTGAAGTCCATCCCCAGGATGGATACGCCGGTCGGCGCGAAACTTGACGTAATTGAGGGCGT
>JAISVU010000195.1 GCA_031271375.1 Clostridiales bacterium
CTCGGCGTTCATGGCGCGTCTGATAACCGAGCGCAGCAAGATGCTCTCCGTCACCGCGATAATCAGCGGTTTCTGCGGGGTCACTGTCTGCGCCGTCTTTCTTGTTCTCAATGATGAGATAACCAAAGAGATGTGGGACACCGCCGTTATCGCCGCCCTGTACGGCGTATTTTCCGTGGTGCTGTGCGTTGGAGTGCTGCCCTTCCTTGAGACGGCCTTCGGCTTTATTACCACGATCAAACTGGTTGATCTCGCCAATCCCAATAACCCGCTGCTGCGCCGCCTGACGATAGAAGCCCCCGGCACATACCACCACAGCTTAATGGTCTCAAACCTGGCGGAAACGGCCTGCTACAGCATAGGCGCGAACCATACCCTAGCCCGCATCGGCGGGTATTATCACGACGCGGGGAAGTTGAATTATCCCCAGTATTTTATTGAAAACATCACCGACGGGGTCAATCCCCACGACAGCTTGGAGCCCCAGGTAAGCGCGAAGATAATTATCGAGCATGTTTCGGGAGGCCTTGAGCTGGCGGCCCATCACAAGCTGCCAAAGCCGGTGCGCAAGTTTATAGAGGAACACCACGGCCAAAGCGTACAGAGCTATTTCCTCCATAAGGCGAAAGCCAAAGCCGCCGAAACGGGCGATACCGTAAACGAAGCGGATTATAAGTATAATTTCAGCATCCCCACCAGCAGGGAATCCGCGGTGGTTATGCTGGCGGACATCGTAGAGGCGGCGGTGCGCTCCGTCTTGCCCGCCTGCACCGACGAGGCCAAGCTGACTGAGTACATAAATAACCTTGTAAAAACGGCGCTGACTGAAAACCGCTTGCGTTCAAGCCATCTTGCCATTGGCGAGCTGGATGAGATTGTGAGCGCTTTTGTCCGCGTTTTCCGGGGAATGCACCACGAACGCATCGCTTATCCGACAGACACGCCTCCCGCGCCAAGAAGACCGGCAAAAACGGCAAAGCCGGCAAAACCCGCCGCAAAGCCGCGCACGCCCGTCATGCCTAAAGCCGTACCGGCGGCGAGTAAGGCAATGCCGACGGTCAAAGCCCCGGCGGCGCCTGTTAAATCCGAGAAAAAGCCGGAAGTAAAACCTGAGGTTAAGGAGGATATAAATGAAGAAAACGCGGAGGGATAAACATTTTCTTCCGTAGCATATATCAGCGAAATATGATATAATGTCGTATAACAGGGAGTGCCTGGAGTTAATATGAATAACAATATTCTTATCAACAACACAACCGATTTAAACTTGGAAAATTATTACGTCACGATAAAATCCGCCGCCGAAAAAACGTTTGAAACCATTGGCCCCACAAAACCGGAGGGCGGCGAGGTGAGTTTTACGCTTGTTACGCTGGATGAAATACAAGAGATGAACCGCTCTTACCGTGGCCTGGACAAGCCCACGGACGTGTTGAGCTTCCCGGCGGAGGGCGCGGTTATCGGCGATGTAATTATCTGCTTCGACCAGGCCGTGATACAGGCAAGGGAATACGGTAACACGGTCAAGCGAGAGCTGGCGTTCCTAGCTATACACGGCCTGCTGCATCTGCTGGGCTACGACCATCACAACGAAGCGGACGAGCGGGACATGCGGGACATGCAAAAAAGGATTATTGCGAAACTCTTTTAACGGGGGCGGGATGTAATGAGAAGATACCTAAGAATAATAGCGGCGCTGGCGGCGGCGCTGATAGCGCTTTCCGGGGGAGGCAGGCTGCTTGGGCTTGAATCCGGCGTGGTTAAACCGGGGGACGGGCGAATCCCGATGCCGCCGGTACACGCGCCGGAGGGTTCTATCGTATTGAACCCGGCGCCGGACTTAACCGGGATGGCGATTAACCCGCTGTCCGGGCTATATATTCCAGAGGAAAACGCGGTGCGCAGGCCCTTCGCCCTGGTGTTTAACAATAACGAGGCCTCAATGCCCCAGAGCGGGCTGTCGCAAGCGGATATCATCTACGAGGTTATATCCGAGGGGACGATTACGCGTATTATAGGAATCTATCAGGATTTCAACTCCGCGAAGCTGGGCAGCATACGCAGCGCGAGGCATTATTTCATTGACATAGCGCTGGATTATGACGCGTTTTTCGTCCATTTCGGAGGCAGTCCCCAGGCCTACGCCGCTATTAAGGATTTAGGCATTGCAAACATTAACGGGATCTATTTGGACAGCGGGGTCAGAACGGAAAACTTCGGCTCCGTAGTGTTCTGGCGTGACGCCGAAAGGTGGAAAAAGGCCAGCTTGCGGGAACACAGCGCGTTTACCAGCGCCGAGAGCCTGCTCAATCATGTGATTAATCAGGGATACCGGATGGAGAAACGTGAGAATAGAGGGCCCTTCGCCTTCTACGAAGGCAAGACAAGCCCTTCCGCTGATACGGTAAATAAGATAACCGTAAGCTACGGCGGCGGAAACCCCGGGGTTTTCGAGTATAACAAGGATTTGGGAAAGTATTACCGTTCGCAGTTTAAAGGCCCGAAACCGCATATGGACAGCGAAACGGGCGAGCAGATAAGCGTTGACAACGTTATTGTGCAATTAACCAGCGTCCGCTCCATTCAAGGCGATACGGAGGGCCGCCGTAACGTGGGCGTTATCGGCAGCGGTACAGGCTATCTGTATACGAACGGTTCGGTTGAGCCTATAAGCTGGTCGAAGGAAGGGCAT
>JAISVU010000264.1 GCA_031271375.1 Clostridiales bacterium
TTATTTGCCGGAACGCTTGAGCAAATGCTGGAAGCGGAAATGGATACGCACTTAGGATACGACAAGCACAGTCCTGAGGGTGATCACAGCGGTAACAGCCGGAATGGGTACGGCAAAAAAACCATCAAATCCGAGTGGGGGGAAGCGGAGATAAACGTGCCTCGGGATATGAATGGTGCTTTTGAACCACAAGTGATACCCAAAAGGCAGACAAGGACAGATGAGATTGAAGCCCGTATTATGGCTATGTGTTCACGCCGGGCACAAAAGGCCGTGAGCCGACGAAGTTGCCCGTCCGCAAGTAGTCGAGTATAATGGCCATGTAGTCTTCAAAGGAGGACGCGCATGGTCATTATTTATATAATGGATCCATTGAACGCTAAGCACGGAACGGACTTTGGCGCGTCTCCAACGCCGAAGGAAATTGTCCGTGCGGCGGCAAACGCGCACCTTTAGAAATCAACCCGTTCGGAGTAATTGTCCGGCTAAGGGCTGTGGTACCATCATACCGTAAGAAAATCCTGAAACGGAGGGAAACGGGCGAGGATGCCGCGAAAATCGCGGAATTGAAGAAAGAGGTATGCGCGTCAAACGGCATATCCAGGCGGACACTCAGGCGCTGGCTCAGGGAGTACAAGGGCAGAGGATTTGAGCGGTTTTCTCGCGCGACCAGCCTGTGGGGGAGCCGAAAAAAGCTTCATCAATCTCCACTATTCCCCCACTTTGTACTCTTCATCTCGTTTCCCCATCGCATGACGTATCTTTTGGCACATTGTCCACGCGGTTTGATACGCTGCCCCGATTTTTTCCTTCAGTGATAGTGCGCTTATTCTACGCTTATTTATGGCCGCATTTGGGGCATACAAACCTTTCCGGCCACCGCCTTTCATACAGGTATTGACGACATTGCTCTTCTGTTGAAAAGATTTATACATAACCTTCAGTGACGCTCGTAAATATATCAGCATTTCCATTTAAGATTCGCTGGATTCGGCTCGTTCTCCACGGCTATTGCGCGGAGCGCGCCTGTATATTCAAGGCAGACTTCCGCCGCAATCCGCGCATAAACATCGGCAGCCGCATCAAAACCCACGCGGTCATAAGCGACTGCCGCCGCCGCGTAAAAGAAAAGGCCGAGCGAGTGTGTCAAGGCGTGTACGACCGACGTACCCTGCCCGACAGCCCGCGCCGCCGCCTGCGCGACAGGATTTGCGTCAAGCTCACGCGCGGCGGCGTTACATTCATTCAGGATTATATGCTTTACGATGGAGAATTTTACCTTGCCGTCTAAATAATCATGAGCAGCGTTCACAGCGTTACGAGGGCGTTCATCACCGGGGCAATGCTTCTCAAAAAGAGGCAGAACCTTTTCCTCCGCATAGTCCAAACACCACTTCCGAATGGTGTCCTTGCTCTGTGTGTCGATTAGGTTACACAACGCGATAACAGACGGCTCGTTCACATCACCGAGCATCTTGCGTAATTTAGCCATTAGAATCTTCCCTCCCGCAAATCGTTACCGTTACGGTGTCTCCGGGCTGTTTACCGATTTTCGCCCGAATTTCCTTTAGAATGCCGATGATATAACAAACGGAGCCGTCCTCATTCTTAACGCCCATGTTGACGATACTGCCGTCGTAAGGCACACCGTCAAACGCCGCGTGAACCTTGACGCGCCCCTTGCCGAACTCCGCCCGAACATCGTATGGAAAAGCGACGTAAGCGCCGCCTTTGTCGGCGGGCTGTATTGCAGCGCTGTAATTATAAACCTTTGTGTTCACTGCGTCTCCTTGCCGCACCATGCGGCCATCTCTGCGATGAGTTTCAGCTGCTCGCCGCCGAATGATTTATACGGGAACTGCACCGCGCCTTTGCTGGTTTTATACCCTGTCAGTTTAGGGGCGAAATGTTCCATTGCCGCCGCTCCCGGATAGATACCGAGATGGTTCTTCTGCGCCGCGAAGTGGATTAGGTTCCGTCCTCTCCAGAACGTCGGCATCTGCCATGAGATTTTTTCAGCCGCGTCCGGCAGCGCCGCTCGTATCGTCTTCCGGACTTCCAGCAGCAGAACTTGAAGATGGGAGCGCTGGCACGATATATAAGTGTCAACATCCTTAATTTCTTCATTCTGCGTTTCGGTATTTTTATGCTCGTCCATTATCGTTCACCACTCTGTTGTATTTTGAAACAGAAGATCGCGCTGCATTAACCAATATGACTATCCAGACGGCTCATAATCCCTATACTGATTTTCATTTTCTCTCCGTGCCTCTGTGCCTCCGTGTGTAAAAAACATCCGGCTTGCAGGAGAGTCCCGTGTGCCGCTGTTTTAATCTCTTCCATGCGATTTTTAATTATTTCACACAGAGGCACAGAGACACGGAGGAAAAGAGGCTAGGAGAGAAACTTAGCATATTTAGCTATTATGAGGCAATTGGATAATCATTTTAACCAAACGCCTCCGCCGCGACGGCGCGCAGCATTTCCTCGCTCCCCAAATTATTCATTTCTATGGCACGCGCTTCTTATGAAACGCGGAGGGCACGAAACGATAGGCTTCCTTCTTATCCATCTTCGTGACGCATCTGGAAGAAAAAGCCGGATGAATAATGAGCAGGTCTACCAAGCTCTTTTCTTGGCAAACCTGCTCATGCTTTAATGTAAATTACCAGACCGGCGTGTTCTTGAGCCTGTTTTCAAGATTGAACATCTTGTAGCAAACATCGTCATAGGCCATCTCGATAACAAAGACATGACAGCCGTTCTTTGTTGTAACGGTCACGTCTTCCTTAACGATTTCCAGCGCGTCCCGCGTGTATAGGTGGACATCGCCGACATCCGCTTCGCCTTCCAGACAGACTAAATAGGCCTGACGCTCAGGGCCGACTTTAAATTCGGCGCTCTTTCCGGCGCTCAGTATAGTCGCGTAGAAGTTGATATCCTGATGAATCTTGATCGGGGCTTCGTTTTGCTTGTTGTTATAGCCGGTTGCAATCGGCAGCCATTTATCAACCCTGTCCTCAAGGGCGAACCGGTAATCGCCGTAATTGGGCTTGTAACTGCGCTTGTCAGGGAAAATCCATATCTGCATGAGACGCAGGTCATCCTTTGCCTGCCGGTTGTGCTCGCTGTGGAAAACCCCGGTTCCCGCAGACATATACTGGACTTGCCCCCGCGATAACGTGTGTTCGTTGCCCATGCTGTCCGCATGGGATACCTCGCCCTTGACGACATAGGTTATGATTTCCATGTCCTGATGCGGATGGGTGTCAAAGCCCGTCTGGGCTTTGATTATGTCGTCGTTGATAACTCGAAGCACGCCGAACCTTATGTTATCAGGGTTATGGTATTCCGCGAAGGAAAAATGGAAGTGGCTGTCCAGCCATCCAAGCCTGCTGCGGCCCATTTTTGTGTGGTCGATATACTTCAGCACAGCTGTCGTCCTCCTATGAATTTATCTCGAATTCCGGGCTATTTCCGATAACCGCATTTTATGCAAACGCCGTTATCATTCAACGCGATGCCGCATAACGGGCAGCGGTCCATTTGCTTTTTTGCTTCATATTCCTGCGACGCGCCGTTTACTCCGCTCGTAAAGGTCAGCTTAACAATGTTCAGCTTGTCTTTAAGCAGATCGTAGACTATCTTTATCATACCCTCTACGGTCATGGTTTCTTTCGTAACGACCAAGCGGCATTCGGGATACGCCTCCGCGAGCTCCGTCTTGAAAGCGGGGCCTTTTTGCTTGTTAGTCGGCGCGCCGCTCTTAATTCCCTGCGCCTCATAAACGCCCAGAATAGCCGGGAGCAGCGGGTCGTCTTCCCTCAGAATCAGCGCGTGGTCAAAATTCTGCAAAACCTCCCATGCTGTCTTCTTAATCTCGTTACAGGGGAATACCATGTTTACGCCTTCGTTGACAGTATCTTCAACTTCCAGCGTGAGTATTCCCGTGTGTCCGTGCAGGTACTGGGCTTCGCCTTTAAACCCGTAAAACCTGTGTGCATACTGCAGGTCGAACGTTGCGAAACTTCTCATAGCAACTCTCCTCTGATGTTTTATTTGTACAACAGGACTTCTTCAATATCTTTCGCTAAATCAGCGGGCGGGCAGGCGGGGGAATACCTGGCCGCTACATTGCCTGAACGGTCAATCAGGAACTTCCCGAAGTTCCATTTTATGTCGCCTTCTTTGCTGTCCGGGGTATATTGCTTAACCATGTCCTCAAAAGCCCGGGTCTTTTCGTCGCCTTTGTCCTCCGCCGCCCGCTCTTTAAGCCATATGTACAGAGGCGCGGCGTGTTCGCCGTTTACGTCGATCTTGGCAAAGCGCGGGAAATCGGTATTATAGTTAAGGGTACAGAAGCTGTTGATTTCCTCGTCAGTGCCGGGCGCCTGTTCTAAAAACTGGTTGCAGGGGAAGTCCAAAATCTCCAGCCCCTGACCCCGGTACTTTTCATAAAGCTCTTGCAGGGCGGTATACTGCGGCGTCAGGCCGCATTTGGTCGCGGTGTTGACGATCAGCAAAGCCTTGCCTTCGTAATCCTTCAGGCTCACGTCTTGTCCGCTGCCGTCTTTCACGGTGAAATCATAAACCGTCATTCACAATTCTCCTTTCAAGATTGAAGCTGGCCGCTCATATGAGCCGCAGCCTGCTTAAATTCCTCGACGCATTCGGGCCGTAACAGCGTAATTATCGCTGGAGCGGTTTCAGCCATGTATTCTTTCGTAAACGTGCCGTCAGCCTGCCGTTTGAAGCTCTCGGCCATGATTTTTTGAATGTCGGCTTTCTTGCCCTCCAGCACCCGCTCCATAACAAAATCAAAAAACATCTTTTGCCCCGGGTTCAGCGTAACAATGCCGTTAAGCTCTCCTTCGATATATTTGCGGTCGTCCTCGTCCTCTAAAAGCGACGCTGCTTCAAGCCCTTTCGCCTTATATTCCCGCGCCTTATCGTAGTCTCCCATAACAGCGTATGCCCGCGCCACAGCCTCAAAACCGAACGCTAAATCCTTGCCGCCAATCCCGCTCTCCTGAACGATTTTCAGCGACGCTTCCCCATACTTCAGCGCAAGCTCGCCGCAGCCTAAAACGGCGTATACATGGCTGACCTGCCATTCGCCCCGGGCGAAATTCTTTGGTTCCCCCACAAGGCTCCACAGATAATTGCTGGCATGGGTTTTATGAATCATCTCCAAATTTTGCTCATCTGAACGCGATTCGGCGGGTATATCCAGCAAGTCCCAAGTTTCGTTATATAGCTTTATGGCCTCTTTGCGAACGTCGATTTCCACCGTGCCGCCTCCTTTTTTTTATACTTTAGCCGCAAGGCTTTTAACTAAATCCGTCTGATCGAATAAGACGCAGCCGCCCTTATGTTCCCGGAGCAGCGCTTCGCCGTCCCGCAGTTTTGTAAACAGCGGCGATTTAAGCGCGTCTCTGAGGGGAGTTGTTTTCAAACCGGTGTCCGAGTAAGGCGAGAATGGGCAGGGCTCCGCGCCGCCTCCGGCGTTGATGTGAAAAAACCCGCGGCCTGCCGCCAGGCAGCCGCCCGCTTCCGCTTCGTCCCCCGGAAACGAAATAATAATCATGTCGCTTTCTTCCCGCAGAGCTTGAACCCTGCCCGCCAGGTACCCGCGCTCTGTGTCCGCGAGGGCAAGCTCCGGGCTTTCAACAGGTACATATTCAACAAATATAGCCGCCCGGCAGCCTTTATCACGCAAATTGGAGATAAACCCGGCGCCGGTGACTTCAGTGATATTGATGGCCGTTACAGTAACGGAAGCGCCGAACAGTATCTTCTTCTTTTGAAGCTCTCGCATTGCCTCAATCGTTTTTATGTAAATGCCTTTGCCGCGCCTGATGTCCGTAAGCTCCTCGCCGCCCTCAACGCTGATTATCGGTATCAGATTCCGGCTCTTCTCAAACAGCCGCAGCTCTTCGCCGCTAAACATTGTTCCGTTCGTGAACACGGGGAACAGAATCGCGGGATGCCCTGCGGCTTCCTCTAAAATATCCATGCGGGTCATAGGTTCGCCGCCCGCCAGAAGAATCGCGGATATGCCGATATCCTCAGCCTCGCCGAACACCCTGCCCCATTCGTCCCGGCTCATTTCGTCGCGGCCCCGGCAGGCGTGATTAGCCCGGTCATAACATCCGGCGCACTGGAGATTGCAGTTTTCGGTAATGCTGGCTATCAGAAACGACGGAATATGCTCCCCGGCTTCTTCAAGCTGATGCCTGCGGCGTTCGGCCTTCTTCGCGGACAGCGCGTACTTGGCGAAGAACGCGCTCCCGGCTGGGTTGCCGAATGCGGCCTTTATAATGTCGCGCACAAGCGCCTCAGTGCCGGCGCTCAGGTATTTTTCAAGGTCAATCCGGTTCATGCTTCCTCCGATTTTTGCTTTGTCGCCTTATAGCCCATTATCACAAGCCAGACATAGCAGACTGTCTTGGGAATCATCAACATGCCGATGACGGGCAGCGCGTCCGCGAACAGCACCACGGGCAAGTAGAAAAGGAACGACAGCGCCACGGCAAGCCAAGCGCGTTTGAAACGCATGTCCGCCTCGCGGCCTTTATACAGCCGCCACGCCACAATCCCGCCGAGGATAACGAAGGGTATGTTCCGGTAAATGCCCCAAATCAGCGGCGGCTCGGCGGAGAACCAGCCGTTTTGCGGAAACAGGCACAAGCCAACGCGGCAGGCGGCTAGGGCGTATACGCCGATTGACAAAAGCCAGCGCCTTTCCCCCGTCCATT
>JAISVU010000299.1 GCA_031271375.1 Clostridiales bacterium
GACTATCACGAGATGATTCGTGTATATAACGTCGTTATTAAACAGCTCCAGCCCCGCCGTTATATCCGCAAGGCCGTTCTGAGCTTCGGTATAAGCCATCGCCGCGCCGCTGCGCAGTATGATTTCCGTGCCTTCGCCGCCGATTATAACCTGGCCGCTCAGCATGTAGACCGGATGAAACGCGGGCGGGGGTTCGGGGGTTGTGGCCGTGGCAATCTGCCCCTCCAGCCGCGCAAGCACCGCGTTCACAATGTCGTTGCGCTCCTGGGCCGATAAACCTCCGTCAACGAACGGCGGCTGGCTGTTTAGCTGGTTATACAGCTCGCTATATTTTTTATCCACATAGCTCTTCGTCACAACCGGGTCCCCGCTGGAACCGGGAGCCGCGGTAGAGGCCCCGGCGCTGCCGGTCAGGGCGTAACACGCGATAATAGCGGCGCATAGAACCGCTGCGGTTTTCTTATGTAATCGCATATGCTCAACTCCGTTTTTCGTCATTTTACCACAAATTACGGTAATGTCAACAACCTAGCGGGCGTTTAAATTCATTGACGGTGTCAATAAATAGTGTGGCAATCACGATTTAAAACCCCTTCACACAGAGACACAGAGGCACAGAGATAAAGCGGCGAGGTGAAAGTTATTTGAGCATAGCAAAATGAAAGTAGCGATATGATGTGAACCTTTTTTACAGTAACTATCTGAGCTCTCGGCCCTCGGCCCTAGCATATGAACAATCTCCAAAACCCGGTAACAAGCAGCAGCGCGGCTAGCAAAAATCCCCAGGCGGGGAGCAGCAGCACCAGCAACATCCCGAACCCCATCGACATGCTCACGACGCCCGAAAGCCGCCGCAGATGTATCACCCTGTCCGCTCTCCTATTCATACAGGTTCCTCCTGATATAAACGTCATTAATTATAGTATATATCAAAAGATTGAAATGGAGCTTATTCATAGGATAAATTCTCTCTATAACGATTTTTGAGCCCTGTCAGCACTGTGTTTAGGATGAGCTGGTAATCCTTGATACGGCCCTGCGCCTTTTTTATGCGGGCGTATTCCAGGTTTGCCCTGGCGTCGGCGGGGTCGATGGCTATCGCGGCGCTGATGGCGCTGTGGGCGTGGTTAAGGTCGTAGTCCTGGCGGTAATAGGCAGCGAGGCGCGTCCATAAATCGACGCTGGAGCGGTTTGTGAGCAGGGCCTTTTCCATGCACTTTATCGCGGCGGGGATGTTGTTATTCTTAACGAACAGCTCCGCCTGCTTCTTCAAGAAGCTACGGTCTTTGTTGTCAATCAAATCCATCACGGCTGCGGCCCGCTCGTACATGCGCAGATTCACCAGCACATCCGCGAAACGGTAGATATAATGGGTTGCGGGATCCATTGCTATAGCCTTCTCGTACAGCGGGACGGCCCCGGCGGAGTTCCCTGCGCGTTCCTGAATCTCGGCGCGGAAGAAATGGATGTCCGCGCTGTCCCCATAGGATTCGGCAGCGCCTAGCGTCTTTCCCGCAAGGTCGAAGGCCCCGGCCATTATGTAGGCCTCGGCCAGGTGCAGGATAACGGGGACGTTCTCCGGTTCCTTATACATAGCTTTGCGCAGATATCCGGCGGCCTCAGCGTATTCGCCCTGTTTCATCAGGGCTATCGCGGCGTTGTTGTACAGCTGGGCGTTGTCCTCAAACAGCAGGGCCTTTTTATAGAGCGCGAAAGCCTTCTCCGGCTCGTCGGTGTTCATCAGGTCGTCGGCGCGCTCCTTGAGCTTCTCCCATTCCTTCCGGCTTTCCCAGGCGTTCAGCTCCGTCCTAAGGGCTTCGGCGTCGCCGTAATCCAGGTAATCCGTCAGCGAGAGGAAGCGGATAAGCCGCTCGCTGAAGCTGTGCAGCTTCGCGATTTCCTTGAGCTTTGACGATATGAAGTTCAGGTTAAGCGTGGTTTTCACCCAGTCGATAAACTCGTCGCTCGTAAAGTCGTCTACCGACTGCTTCCAATAATGCAGGCAATGATACTGCGCCTCCTCAAACGAGAAGACGCCGATATTCGTGGCTTTGAATTTATAAGGCTTCGCGGCCTGCTCCTGGGAGAGGGAAAGGATGAGGTTCGCCGTCATAATCAGATAATCTCGCGTCCTGTCCGGAGTATTTCCTTAACGAAGGGGTTGTCGTTAGTTAAGTCGGAGGTCGGGAAACCGTGCGGCTCGATGTCTATGCCCTTATATTTCCGCGTCAATCGGAACAGCTTTGACATAATCTCTACAGAAGTTAGATTCTCAAAACTGCGCGAAAAGAAGCAGATGTCTATATCGCTGTGCTCCGTCGCCGTCCCTTTGGCATAAGAACCGTATAAATAAGCGTAATCAATGGGCATTGCGCTTTTCACGTCCGCGACGTAGCTTTTTACGGTTTTGTTTGCGGCTTCATAGTCAACAGCCATGAGAATGCCTCCTTTGTCCGCTTTATAAAACTGGCGGCGGCCAGATTGTGCAGCCGTTCGCTTAATTTTCGTTTATAGTCGGTATAACGACCGTCAATGTAATGCGATGTTAGTTCCTCGAAAAGGTCATAATATTTGTCCGCAACAACTTCCGGTAGCAGGTTTTCAAATCTTTCAACAAGTATACGTATATTATGTGTTTTTGGCACGTTATCGTCAACGTAGAGGACATACAGGCCTTTTACAAGTTTTTCAACGGCCTGCTGGCACATAAAAACCACATAGAGCCACCGGCCCTTTTCATACATGGCGTCGGCGCATTCCAAATCATATCGGCGGTTTCCAGCCAGTATTCGTATTTTTCCTGCGCGTCCATGTTTTATCACCTTTCATTCCCATTTTTCTATAATTGTCCACTGATGATTTTCCGCTCAATTTCATCAAAGGCTTCCCCATAAGGCCGTGCCCGCCCGGATTGCGCCGCCGCCCTGCCTTCGTCAAGCAGGTGGTACAGTTCAGCCTTATCGTCCACTATCTCATCATAGCGGAGAGTTAAAGGCTTTTCGCTCTCAACAATTTGTTTTGCTTTTGGCGGCATATTGCCCAACCTCTTTCTTGGGCTAGAGCTGAGAGCCGAGATCACAGAACCCAGATAGTTAGTTTTGAAAAGAAAACCCCGCGACAAGGCTAAAACCTGGCGATTACAGGCTTCCTACAGTAACTATCTGCGCTCTCGGCCCTTCTTTATCTCGGCTCTAGCTTACAGCCTTATCAGCTCCGCTATGCTGATAGCGATATTGTCCAGTATATCATAGAACTTATCGTTCAAATCGTAATACTTGCCGTCCGGCTTCGTCACCGGGTCGTAGGCGTCGATGGATTCGCGGTCTTTCCTTGCCACCACATAGGTCGTGACGTCCCGGGACTGCAGGATGTTGCAGATATCCTGGATTGACTTGCCGTCGTGCGTGGGCACATGCGGCGGCGCGTCGGTTATCAGGATGAAGATGTTCTTTGAGCCGGGCTCGGCGCGGGTGGATTCCAGGAGCTGCACGCCCGTTTCCAGGGCCTCAAGAGAGCTTTCGGGGATGTCCCCGCCGTAGAACCTGGGTATGTTCTTCACCAGCTTCTGGAAGAGCGGTATATCGTCGGTAAATCTGTAGACATGGGGCTTTTCCTTCTCGCCCAGGTCGCCGAAGCCGATAAGCCCCAGCTTAAACGCGCAGCCCTTCTCGGAGAGTATGTTCGAGAACTCGATAGCCCGGTCTTTGACCCCGTTGATATAGGTATCCATGCTGCCGGTGGTGTCGATGATGAACACGATGTTCACATTGCCTCCCGCCGCTATCTGCCCGCGGGACGGCGGCGCGGCGTCCTTCGAGCGGTCAAACTCGGCACGTTCGGTACGGCCCGTAGCGAGGTCTTTGACGAACACCTCAAAGAGGTTGTTTATGTCGATGGCGTAGGTTATCTCAATCTGCGTGGTACCGGTAAGGCCCTGCAGCAGGACGCTGCCGATGTACTTCTTGTCCGCCTCGTGCCCGCTTTCCCACTGGTAAACGTCCACGTTGACCATTGGCGCGCCGGAGCTGGCGAAGTTCGAATCCGATATCTTTGAAGGGATAGGGCTTCCCATCGGGATAATGGGTATCAGGCCGCGCTCCTTCGTCGATACGTTTATGACAGCCTCGGTGCCGAATATCTGGCGGGTTATCTGCCCCACCTTGACATTGGACTTAGGCAGGTGAATCAGGTAATTGTATATAGCCGCGCCCATCGCGACGCTCTTTGCCGGGTCTGTGGCCCGGTAGGGCTCCTTAACGTAGCCCGCCACCATGCGCCGCACCATCGGTATCAGCGTCGAGCCGCCCACAAGGATGACCTTCGATATCTCGTCGGCCTGCTTGCCCGCGCGCTTGAGGGCTTCCTCGATGATATCGCGGCTGCGGTCCACATACTTTCGTATCATCGCCTCAAACTCGTCGCGGGTAATCTCGGCGTCCAGGTTCTTCGGCACGCCGTCCACGATCGTTATCGGATTGATACGCACCTGGACTTTATTCGCCCCGGAGAGCTTCTTCTTCGTCTGCTCGGCTTCCATCTTGAGCTTCTGGATGACGCGCTTGCGTTCGGGCTCGGGCAGCGAATCCAGATCCAGCTGGCTCTGCTCCCTGAACTTTTCCTTCATCCAGCGTATCAGCTCGCTGTCGAAATCGTCGCCGCCCAGGTTCATGTCGCCCACGTCGGAAAGCTCCTGGAACACCTCTTCGCCGCTCTCGTCCTTTGAGACCTTCAGCACGCAGGCGTCGAAGGTGCCGCCGCCCAAATCGTAAACCATCAGGGTTTGGGCGTAGGCCTGGCGGAAGCCGTACTCAATCGCGGCGGAAAGCGGCTCGGACAGCAGGAACACGTCCTTGAACCCGGCCAGGGCCCCGGCCTGCTTCGTAGCGAATATCTGACGGTCGTTGAAGTAGGCGGGGTGCGTGATCACAACTTCGTCAAAGGTTTCGCCCGCCTGTTCCTCGGCGCAGCGTTTGAGCTTTTTCAAAATCTCGGCGGATATCTCCTCGGGGGATTTGGCCATAAGCGCGCCGATGTTGATCTTTTCGCTGCTGCCCATCAAGCGCTTGACGGAGATGACGGTGTTCTCGGGATAGATGATCGCGCCGGACTTCGCCTCGCTGCCGACGCTGACGCCTTCCTCGGTGAAGCTGACGACGGAGGGCAGGATCTCGTCGGTGCCGTCGATCTTGACGACCTCAAGGCTGTCGGTCTTGTCTTTGTAGATGATCGCGACGGAATTCGTGGTGCCTAAGTCGATACCTAAGTAGCTCATTGCGTGTCTTCCTTTCGGGCGGGATTATTGCGGGAATCTCGTAGGGTTATAATCATTATAGCACACATAGAACGTGCGTTGCGTGCAACTTTTTAACCGTCGGAAACCGCTCTGGAAGCGGCATTGCCGCGTTTTTACGGTATAATTCACATTGAGTATCGCGGTACTATGTCCATTATATCATGTAACGGGCGTACAAGCCAGATAATTAACATTACGCGTTCATACATCTTCATCATCGTCATCGCGCTTACGCGCCGCCGCCGCCGCTGTGCGCTCACGCGCGGAAGAAGATGCTTTAATTTCGTTTAATTTAATTTCTTTTATTTCCTTTGTGGGGTTTGCGGCCCTTTAATTCCCCTTTGCGGCCCCTTAATTCTCCTTACAGGGGCGTTTGCGGGCCGCAAAATGTATTTATATGATATATACAGTATATACATATTGCTCTTCGTCATCGTTTTAACGCTTTGCTCACGCGCCGCCGCTGTGCGCGCACGCGCGGAAGAAGATGCTTTAATTTCGTTTAATTTAATTTCTTTTTATTTTATTTCCTTTGTGGGGTTTCCGTTGACAAAACTGGAGTTTCCGTTGCATTAATTCCATTTTTGTCAGCGATAACTCAAATTACCAAAAATGGAATAAAAAACCATTACGCTAAACCTTGAATCTATCACGTTTTCATGTTGCAAGATGAAGCTCTTGTGTGTACATATATCATATATACAGCATATACACATTATTCTTCATCATCATTTTAACGCTTTGCACACGCGCCTACGCCGCTGCGCATAAGAGGACGTGATAATCCCAAGCCGTATGGCGCGGCCTCTGGACGCGCCGGGATTTGTAGCAAGCGCCAGCTTCGGCGCGTCTTGAAGCCGCGCCCTACGAATTTATGCCAACCTCGGCGCGTTGCGTTGCGGGTCAAGCCCGCAATGACGAGCCACCCCTACGGATAGAAAAACGGGCGATTAATCGTAGGGGCGATTACTAATCGCCCGCCGTGCTGGATTCGGGCGGCATACCTGTCTATCGGGACTACGGGTCAGGTCCGCAATGACGGCCCGGGAAAATGTTCTGTTCGTCGAATATATAAACCCTTTCACACAGAGGCACAGAGACACAGAGAGATAGCGGCACAGAGAAAGCCGTTACTGCTTTCAATATCAATGTGTTATCAGATAGCTTTCTACAAGTAACTATCTGGGCTCTGAGCTCTTCTTTTTCTCGTCTCTATAAAACAGTCGTCTTATACCGCTCCGGCTCGAAGTTTTCTTTAAACCCGCTGGGTTCGTACTCGCCGTCGAAGCCCAGGTCTTCCACGGTTCCTTTGACGAGGCCGCCTTCCTCCTCCACAAGCAGGCCCACGCTGAGGCGGGTCTTGCCGCTGGGCCGCTGGGGCAGGCCCGTTATCTCCAGCTCGCCTATCAGCTTGCAGTCCTCGTACTTGTCCTCTTTGTCGATACGCTCAAGGAGTTTGAGGTAAAACCGGGTCATGTCCTCCGGCGACTGGCCGCTGAGGGTGAAGGTCTGGCTCTTCTTCGCGAACTCGTAAGGCGTACCGCGGCGTATCATCGGGAAGAAGGATTTCTTGCCAAAGCTCTCTATCTCAAGGCCTATGTCGTGCGGCACCGTGACGAGGAACTCGACGCTGAGTTTCTCCGCGCTCATGTCGGGGTTTTGCAAAAGGCCCATCTTCATCGCGGCGTAATAGGTTGCGCCGAGGGAGATGTCCAGCGCGGGGCGTTCCGATGTATATATCTTGCTCTCGTCGTTGAAGATGCCGATAAGCATGTCGCGCACCCAGGGCATTTGGGACGAACCGCCTTCCAAAAGCACCCTGTCAACCTGGTCGGGCGTGAGCGCGCCGGAATAGCATTCCCGGAGCGTCTTCTGCACGAGCTTCCGCGTTTTCGCGACGAAGGCCGCGATATACTCCTCAAACTCCTCCCGCGTTATCTGCTCCACAAACGGCGGAATGCAGAACGTGAACGGTATGCGGAAGCTCTTAACGCCGGAAAGCCGCTCCTTCGCCTCCCTTGCGCGGGTGATGATTTCCACCTGGTTTTCCGGCGCGATATCGCCCGGCTCCGCACCGTTTCTGTCCTTGATGTAGCCGTAGCAGCGCTCCACAAGGCGCTCGTCGATATTGTCGCCGCCGTGCATTGCTTCGCCGCCCTCGCTGATAACCATTAGGCGGATGTTCGTGTCGGTCTTCTCGGTAACGTGGAACAGCGTGATGTCCAGCGTCCCGCCGCCGAAGTCGAAGACAAGAATCTTTTCGTCCGGCTCCAGCTGGTGGCGGAAGTTATAGGCCAGCGCGGCGGCCTTTGGCTCCTCAATCAGGCAAATGAGCTTGTCGGAAAGGCCCGCCAGCTCGACGGCCCGCATAGTTGCCTTCTTCGCCGCGTCGTCAAAATCGTATGGGACGCTGACGACGAGGCCCACGGCCTCAGCCTTAGGGTTCAGGTTCTGGACGTTGCCCATCAGCTCCGTCAGTATCTTTGCCGATATCTCCTCCGGCAGATAGTCCCTGCCGCCGAGGGATACGGTCTTGTTCGTACCCATAGCCCGCTTGATGCTGCGCACGGTCGTCTCGGGGTATATCTTAAAGCTGCGGTAGGCTTCCTCGCCGACGAGCCACTCCCCCGCGCCGCCGTCCGGGCGGTACTGAACGACGCTGGGCAGCGGGATTTTGCCAAAGCCGTTGGAGATGTCTATCGGCTCGGGCCGCTTGACGGAATCGTTCCAGTAGCTGATTATCGAGTTCGTCGTGCCCAGGTCAATCCCCAGGATGTACCATTCCTCGGGGAGCTTGCCCGAGCGCTCTATCTCTTTTTTGTAGTTTTCCCAGGTCATTGGCGTTTCTCCTTCATGTAATGTCATACTCTTTGTTTCCAATTATCATACTTCAAGCCGTCAATACGCTCGAAATGGCTTGAATTATCCGTTACTAGCGTGTAATCGTTAATTAAGCAATAAGCGGCGATAAAAATATCCGCGTCGCTGTCCTTATCACTGACCGGCCTACCGCGTTTTTGCAGATAAGCGAATATTTCGGCGGCTTTTAACCAGACGGAAATATCAAAAACACCAATTTCTATTTCCTGGCAGAGTTTTTCGAACACATATAGTCTATTAAATGAATTTCTTAAAAGAAGACCCCGCCGTATTTCATAGCAGACTATAGGCGGTATAATAAGTCCGCTACCGTATGAGGCTTCTTGCCTATATCGCTTGACAACCATTTCATCATCTCTTAGGATGTATGAAATGATATTTGAATCTAAAGCATACGTAATCATAAATCCAATTCTCTTGTTATACTAAATCTGCTGTTTATAATCGCATCAAATTCTTCATCCAGAGGCTCGTCGGTTATAGCCCTATTGGCGGCAATAAACCGCTCAACCGCCTCTAACTGCCTTTGCGCCCTTGATTCGCCCTGCGGCAGTTCCTTGCCTGTCACCACGACAAGCACTTCGGTGCCGTTCGGTATCTCCGCCCCGTCGCGGGAGATAAACCGGCCTTCCCTGACATAACCGTGATAAGTCTGCATCATAACTTTTCGCCCTCCTTCACAATTTCAATCTCGTAATACTTCCTCGCGAAAGGCTTTTCCTTTGTCTCCGATTCCTTTTTATCAGGCGTCGGATTATTGTCAGGGTTGAACGTCTCGCCTGTTACAATAATAATAACCTCGGCGTAATCCGGTATCGCCTCGGCGTCTACGGCGATTAACTTACCGTCTTTGGCGTAGCCTCGGTATGTCGGTAATGTCATAATATTTCGCCCCTTTCAAATAACGCTCATATCACAAACTCCTGCTTCGCCGCGAACTCCGACTTTGGGAACATCTCTCCGAACCCCAAGTCCCTCACCGTGGCCGTAAGCCTGTTAAACGACGAAAACTCCAGGGCCAGCGCGAGCCGCGTAGCCCCCGGGGGACGCTCGGGCAGGCCGTCCAGCGCGATTTGCCCCAGCTCACGCATTTCGCCGTCTCCGCCTCTGGAATATAAACTGATAAAGCGTTCGGCTTGGGCGGCGCCCGTGTATATGAACGACACGGGAGCGTGCTCCTGCCACCAGAAGGCATTGCGCTGGGTTATCGGATAGAACCGGCTTTGCTTGTGGTTCTGCGTTTTAACCTGGATGCCTACGCCCACGTCAAAGCGGAGCTTGTGCGAATCCTCGATAAAGAACGCCTGCGCCGGTATGATGCCCAGCGCCTGGGCCGACCTGACCGCCGCGCCTTCGGCCAGCAGGTTCTTGGGGTTCTTATGGTTAATAACGCGGGAATCCGAAAAGTATTCGGCGACGGCGTTCCTCGCCCACAGCATTTCAAACCCGCCGCCCGCGCAGATAACGGTACGCACGTCTTCCTTCCCCGCGCAGCCGGGCAGGGATTTCTCGAACAGCCGCGTTATAAAATCCAAAAACATAGCGCGGTAAGGCGCAAGGAAGGCTTCCATAATGCCGCTGGTGACATTTTGCACCAGCGGGGGATAGACAAAGTTATAATAGAGCTTCACCGGCTTGCCGCCGGGCGCCTGCTGGAACAGCAAGTCCTTGTGCTGGTACGCGAAGGCCTGCAGCTGCCCGGCGATACGCGGCTCCAGCCGGTCTTTTTGCGTCTTCGCCTGGCCGCAGTAGTAATCCGTCAGCATCTCCGTCATGTGCCGGTCGATATTGTCCGTTCCGCAGTTCTTTTCAAACAGCGACGACTTGCACTCGATACGCACGGGCTCGCCGTCAGCGGCTGGGGGGTAAACGCCGTAAATCCCCCCACGCAGCTCCCTCGCGCCGAAATCCAGGAACACCGCGTTCTCCGCTTGGACCGGGCCTTTATTATTAAAGAAATACCACGAAAAAGCGCATTCCCTGTCGGAATCCATCGCGATAAGGGATTTGTCCCAGCCCGCCAACGCGAAGGCCTGGCGCAGCGCGGCTTTCGATTCGTCCGCAGCGTAGCCGGGGACGGACAGCGTTACGCCCGCTATCTCGGCTTTGGGGTTAAGGTTGCGACAGTTGCTCAAAAACTCCCGCAGGAACATCGCTAAAACATACTCAACCGTCTGGGGCTTGCCGTCAACGTCCAGGTATTCCCTGCGGTTGAGCTTATCCAGCAGATGGGTATAGAGCGTGTCCGGCGACATGCCCCGGTTGGACAGCGCGTACTCGCCAAAAACCCACTCCCTTGATTCCTTCACGTATTGCAGCGCCGTAGGCATTGAGGGCTTGCCGTAGCCCCCCGAGATATCGACGGTCTCCGGGATGGCGCGGTTGATGTCGTAGAAGGCCAGCGACGACGAGTGGTTCCCCAAATCCACGCCCAGCACGAACAAAGCCTCGCGCGCGCCGCTGTCCGCCAGCCCTTCGGTAAACCGTTTGCGATAAAGTTTCCAGCTAAAATTCATGGGCAAAGTCCTTGTATTTTATCTACCGCGAGACGCTCAAATATCACTCAATTCACTTGGTATCAACGACTATTTTGAAACCGAATTCTTTTGCGGCGGCTTCAGTGACACTGTTTAAACGCTCCTTGTATTGCTCCGGCGTTAAGTCTTTAGTCTCCTCATAAATCTTTAGCCGGATTTGATTGACTTCCTGCTCAATTCTGCTAATCGTTTTCATTCTCGACTACCTCCATTGGGTTAAAAATTTCCACGGCATGATAACCGTTCAAAATGTTAATATTCCCTGCCGCAATTTTTGTTTTACGCTTGACAATATGTTGAAAGTTCATGCTGATTATCATGTCAATGTCGTTTACAGCAGCGATTGCGATATGAAGGCCGTCTGTCCTGTATTTATGGGGAATTATACCTTCCTTCACATAAATATCTGCTAAGGCTTTCGCATCGTCATTATAATTTAAAACAGCGATATTGTATTTAACTAATAATCCTAACATTTTGCTCCGCTTTTCTGCCGGAGCTTGGTTTAACTCGTCAATCACATAAGACGATGTGAACGCTTTATATTTTCCGTCCGCAATCTCTTTGAACAGCGCAACAGTGCTTCCATGCGCGAAACCTCTGTCATTGTCAAAATAAAAATTAAATAATGTAGTTTCTAAATATATTTTCAGCGGTCTCACTATTGATTATCCTCCTGTCAGCATCTTGCCTTGCGTCAGCGCGCCTCACCTCGACGCTATAACATTCGCCCGCAGCAATACTTGATTACCCTGCTTATACCCGCTGTTCATCAGCTTGATGATCTCGCCCTTCTTGAAGCCCTCGTCCTTTTCGGCCATCAGCACCTCGTGCTCGCGCCCGTTGAAGACATCGTGGGGCAGGGGACGGATCAGCTCTATCCCGTTCTGCTTGAGGATACCGTCAAGCGTCTCGCCGCTGCTATCAAGGAAAGCGACGAAGGCGCGGATATTATCGTCCTCAGAGTTCCTAAGGCGCGGCAGCGAATAGTTTTGAATCTCCTCAAACGTGCTCAATTCGTATAACAGATGTTCTTTATAGAACTTAATGATCTTGTTTTCCAGCTCTGCGGCCCGCTTGTCGGCGGGGCGGCGTAGCGCGTCAAAATAATCGGAATAGATATCGTTATCGGGGCGCATCGCAAGGTATTTCCGTATGACGGACATTACCCTCTGATCCGCCTTTTGGTACAGAACCAGCTCATCCGCCATCGCCGCGAAGGTGCGCTCCCCTGCGCCGCATGGAAGGCCGTGCTGCGCTTCCGCGCCTGGCTCTGCTGTAAGGGCTTCTATATACGGGGCCATAGCTTCGGAGAAATTCTGAGCGTTTTCCTCCAGGCTTTGAGCCTTGATTCCGACGGTTTCGGCTATCCCTTTCGCTATCCTGCCCAGGTCGCCCGGCGACGACAGGAGTTCCGGCTCCCCGTCGTAATAATTCCGTATCGAATCGAATACCTTCGCCATTTCCCCGGTCATAGTCAGCACGCGGCGCAGCCTTTCGCCGGCCAGCGCGGCGGGGGAACCCTCCCGGTTTAGGTCGGCGAGATAAGCCTCGGTAGCGGCGGCCAGCTCACGCTTGAAGGCCTCCCGCATAGCGGAGAACCGGGCGCTGAAGCTGGTGCGGGCCTCAACGTAAGCGGAAGCGCGGAAACCAGCGGCGGCGGCTTCGTCTAAATATGAAACAAAACTGTCATAATCCCCCGTGTCCGTGTCAAAAGACGCTTCCGCCGCTATCATGACATAATCGCTTATTTCCGTCAAATCCTGGGACAGCGCGTGATAAGCCATTAGTAGCGAGTTCATTATAACCGAGATGGATTCCAGCACCGGCTTGGGCAGGATAACCGATTCCCGCTCCAGGGCCGCTAACTGCACGGTTACGAGGTTCCGCAATAGATCATGCTCATTAAGGAGCCCCGCGTCAATCAGCTCGGAGGCGCTGTGCTTATAATACTCCGACAGCATGGGGTAAGCGGCGCTGACCGAATCCTCAAAGAGTTCGTAAAAACGCGGGTATCCCTTCTCACGCACTACATTAAGGGCGTCTTGGAATATCTCTGACACATTGTATGTTTGCTGATTATTGGGATCATCGGTATCCGCGCCGCCGGGAGCGGCGGTGGCAATGAAGCGCCGTCTGGTACTGTGGAAGCAGGCGTTGTACAAGTCATAACGGCAGCGGTATGAGACCGTGGCAAAATTCTCGGAGAATCCCCGGACAACCCGGGATATAATCATGCTCTTTTCGGACCGTGCCGCTCCGGGGGCGGGTTCGGTGGGAAGGTTCAAATGCTGCGCATCGTCCTGCCCATCCTGCAGACGCGCGTCGTAAACCTGTACCCTGGACAGAATCAAGGCGCGTATACCCGCGAGGATCTCCCCCGGCTTCGTGTTCGCGATGGGGTTGAGATACGCCGCGTTGTCGGAAAACAGCCGCAGAGCGTTGTTATAATAATACATCAGCTTCTTATAATAACCCTCGGTTAATTCCCCGTGGTTAAAACGGACCTCGCTCCCGGCGGTTTCGGCGAGCCGCAGCTCCGCGGCCCCGCGCACCGCGCCAAAAAGCCCCTCCGACATCTGCGCGTAAAAAGCGTCGGCGGGCGAAACTGCGGCTTGCCACAGCCGCAGCATCCGCTGATCCCGGTCAACGGGGACGCGGGGGTATTTATATTGGGGAAGGGGGATGATATCAACTCCTACTGGAACCTGGAACCTGGAACCTGGAGCCTGGAACCTGGATAGTTACATATAGAAAAACCGGGCAGTGTCATGTAAACCGTATCCGACATGATGTTCGTAGGGGCGGCTATCAGCCGCCCGTGTATTAATATTATGCAGTCAATTACAATGAGCTATCGAACAGCCTTTTCTAAAGTTACTATCCAGGTTCCAGGTTCCAGGTTCTTCTTTTATCCAGGCTCTATTTAGTACAGCTCATCCACCTGCAGCTCCGTGACCGCTCCGCTGTCCGAAGTGCTTTGGGCCGTGACCTTAAGCATGTTGTCCTGGCCGATATGGAAGATGACGCGCACCTTCTCCTGGCCGCGCTTTCCGGCAGGGATGCCGCGCAGCGAGGTTCCGGCGAGGCGCTTCATGCCTTCCTGGGAAACGAAATCCATGCGGCCCGCGGTTGTCTGCGGGTTCGTGTTTTCATAAACCACAATGGCCATGCTGGTTACATTGTCGAAATTGGTCGTAAGCAGATCCGTCGCTTCCACGGAAAGCCCGTCGGCGGGGATGTCCTTGCCCTGTGCCACGATTTGAAGGAAGCGCCGCCCCGCGATCTCAAGGCCCAGGGGATGGATCGTCTTTTCTTGAACCGTCGGGCCTTTGAGGGTCGGCATCATAATCATGTTGCAATAATACGCCGCGCCCTGGGATATTGACAGCGCCGGGCTTATGCGGGATTTAAACGGCTCCTTGTGAAACTTCTCGCGTATCATCTCTACTACGAGGGCGATCGAGGAGCTGCCGCCGACGAGGAAGATCTCGTCCAAATCCGCCTCGGACATCCCGGCGGCTTCCAGGCACCTGTCGATACACTTTAACGTTATGCCGATGATATCGCGCAGATTCAAGTCTTTGAACTTGTCGAACACTGCCGGGTCGTCGCCCAGGACGTTCACGCGCTGATGGCTGATTAAATCCTCGCGGGTTATTTCCATATTGATATTGATTATGCGCGGCTCCTGGATAAACGGGGCCAGCACGATCTTCGCCACTTTAGACTGGGAGAGGCTCTCCTTCGCCTGGTTTGCGACTTGCTGGAGGCGCATCAGCGCGGATTTCTTCTGGTATTTCGAAACCCCGTCGTCGGCCTGGTCGTCGAAGAGGTCGATTTCGTTGTCGGTGAGCTTTTTGAACTCCTCGTAAATAATGTCCATTATGATCTTATCTATATCGTTGCCGCCCAGGTTGTTGTCGCCATAGGTGGAGAGGATGGAGATACTGGGCTCGCTGTCGGCGTCGGCCTTGATTTCCAGGATACAGGCGTCGAACGTGCCGCCTCCGAAGTCGTAGACAAGGACGCGCTTATCGTCCGTCTCGTTTACGGCGTAGCTGATTGCGGCGGCGGCGGGCTCCAGGCGCAGGTAAATGCTGTCTTCGTCAAACCCCGCCAGGACTGCGGCCTGCTTGGTCATCTTCTTCTGCTTGTCGGTGGAGTTAGCGGGGACGGTGATAACGCAGCCGCTGAACTCCCCGGGTATCCCCAGCTCTTCCTGCGCGTACTCGTCGGCCTTCGTTTTCAGGTAGCCCAGAATCTCCCCGGCTATCTGCTCCGGCGTGAAGCCGTACTCCTTGTCGTCAACGGACACCGTTATCTTGTCGTCGCTTCCCAGCAGCCGCTTGATAGAGAGAACCGTGCTTTGCGGGGATATAACCGCCGCCTGCTTCGCCTCGTCGCCGAAAATCCGCGTCAGCTTCTTAGGGTCTTCGGGGTCTGTTTCAAACTGCACGGCGGTGGGGAAGATGTTGCGCCCGCCGATAGGAATCGTCTGCGCCTCGCCGTCCTTGAAATTAAAAATGCTGATTACGGAGTTGGTTGTGCCGAAGTCAATGCCCAGGAACAAACCGCGTTCGAGATCAAGTCCTAGTGTTCCCATAAAAACCTCCTTGGAGAGCCGAGAGCCGAGGGCTCAGAGCCCAGATAGTTACTTTTGAATGATTACTTTAGAAAATGGTCTATGACATGTAGGGCGCGGCATCCTTGACGCGCCGGTACAGGCGCTTCGTATAAATTTCGGTGCGTCTGGAAGCCGCGCCCTACGTATATAAATAAGTCATAAAGATTATATATTCTATCTGTCATGCAACTCTTCATGCGAATACATTTTTAACCGGTCAACCTTCAGCGGAACTAAATCATTAATACCCTCGAATCTCTTAAACTCAAGATTTACATATTCTTCTTTATCATTACACATCTTTTTCTGCGCTCTGAGCCCTTCTTTATCTCGGCCCTTCTTCACACCAGCCACGCCTTCACCCTCTGCGCTTCTTTAAGCTTGTTAGAAATGATAATATCAACCGCCTTTCCTATACTCCTGAATCTGTTTTGCTATATCAGTTTTACCGTGTAAAACACGGTGAACTTTCACTTGTTTACAGCCTTCGTCAACATGGTAGAAAAGCAGATATTCATTTATTGGCATACAGCGAAAATAGGGATCCCTTTCATATGCCGGATACATATATGGCATATCCTCAAGCGCGGAAACCTTTTCTTCAAGCTTTAGAAAAAACTTATATACAGTGCTTGAATAGAATCGGGAGAGGTACTCTTCGATACTATCCATATCACGGTCGGCGGATGGATAAAACGAGACAGAGTAACTCATAGCCCGCGGTCTTTTATTTTCTGCTTTATCCGTCCAAATACTTCATCGGCGCCAATCAATTTGACATTTGGGCCAGCGGCTTCAGCTTTGGATTTTTGAAGCTCGTTATAAATAAAGCGTTGATGCAGAAACTCTTCATAATCGGTATAATCTTCGATATTGATCAAGACAAATTCACCGACGCCGTTGTTCGTAATGATTATACGGTCATGTTCCTTTACCGATTTAACGACATCCTCGTAATTATCGAATAAATCCTCAGAAGGCCTGACTAAAGTTTTAAGCACGTCTCCTCCTCCTTGCTATCAGCTTCTTTATCTTTTTCTGCGCTCTGAGCCCTTCTTTATCTCGGTCCTTCTTCATACCAGCCACGCCTTCACCCTCGGCGCTTCCTTGAGCCTGTTGGTAATGATCTCCTCAACCGCTTCATACTTAAACATAGACTCATATATAATGGCGTTATTGATAATATAATACAAGTCGGCGGAGTTTTCAACCAGGTGGATGAGATTATTCTCCGCCTGCGCTTCCTTTGTTTCAATGCTGCCGGTGGCAGCTTCCTCGCTGAAATGATAACTCAGCTTCTCGCCGAAGAAGACCGGGACACATGCCGCATATATGCCGAAGCGCACATAACGGGCCTGTTTCTTTACATGCTCCCCGGTTCCCGCCGGGGCGCCGCCGTCATTCACACTGTAATGCAGGAACACGCGCTTGCCATTGCCCGCCTTATAGATAAAGGGTTGATTTTTTTCAATATACGGCGTAAGCAGCGCTTTGTCTTTGATATCCTTAAATATTGGGAAAATAAAGCCGTCCGTCTCGCATAATATCATCGCCCTGCGGAATATCTCCTCGGAATGGAAGGTTGTAATACTGTGGTTCGCGTACACATGGCACAGCCCGTAATAAACGAACCGGGCGTCCCTTCCGCGCGCGGCGTCCTGCCCTGCCTCATCCTTTTCCGCAGTTTCATACAGCGGCCCGAGGGCCAGCTTTTCCATAACCTCAATCGTTTCGTACTCGGGCTTTGCCCCGTTTACAATGGCCTCATACGAAGCGTAGAGCGCGAAGGCCATAATATAGGGGTTCAGGGGGCTTCGCTCAAAGAACTGTAAAAAGACCTTCTGCGCTCCGGGGTCGAAGCGGTGCATCCAAATGGCGTTGCCCAGAATGGTTTCGTCCAGGCTGTCGCTAGGCGCGTTAAGGTTAGCCAAGCCGCGTGAGAACTCCTGCCAATCCCTCGCGCTGGCCTGTGCGTGTTCCAGGGCGATCCCCGCCAGCTGCTTGTCGTACCAGGTTCTGTATGTCAGCTCATAGGCGGCGGGGGCGATTGTCTTATGCCTAGCCCGCTCCGCCGCTATGCGCTTCAGGCTGTAGAATAACGCCTTGTCGGATATGAGAGCGCCGCGTTTGGACACGATTGCTGCGGCCTCCGCCAGCTTCCCCGCGTTGACATGGGCCAGCAGCTTGTTCTCTACGCTCCTTGTGTCCAGCAGGTTTTCATCGGCCTGGGAAAAAGCGCCGCAGGCCGCTAGGAACTCGCCCTTCGCCGTGAAATGGTTCCCCAGCGCCGCAGATAACCTTGTGCGGAACCGTGAGGAAATCCCCAATTTTAAGGTTTTGTTCAACAGTTCAACCGCGTCGGGGGTGAGGCCCTTGAGCCCCGTGCAGTAGCGGGCAAGGGCGATCAGCATCTCCGGGGTCTCGTAACCCTTTTCACGCAGCTTGAACAGGAACGCGTCGCCCGCGTCCGGGAGCTTGCTGACGACCATTATATCGGCCTCCGGCAGGTTCTTCATCGAATCGTCGAACAGAAACACGCTGAAATCGGGGCTGGAAGCCGTCACCAGGGCCTTGTCCCCTTCCAGCTCGTATATCCTGGCTTTTTCTTTTTCGTCCTCGAAGACCCAGGCGTAACGCGCGCCGGTTTTAACGCCGTTCACGGCGGTTACTTCGTGGGTGAAGACGCTCTCCCCGGCGATCCTTCTCGCCTTGTCCAGGTACGGGGCGTACCTTGCGCTGTCCTCCAGCTCCTCTATCAGGAATTTGCATACTAAAGGCATATAAGGCGCCGCGCCGGCTCCGCCCTCCGCGCCGCTCTCCAGCGCGTGCAGGCCCAAGCGTATTATATCGTTTTTGTAGACCGGGTTTGGCTTCGCGGCATTCCGCTTTAATAACAGATAATAAACGAACAAGCCCTCGGGGCCGGTCAGCGGGCTGTTCTTTTCCAGGTACCGCTCCAGGGAATATCTGCTTACATCCTCAATCTTGTTTTTAAGGGCCGCAGTGACAAGCGCGTCCGTAAGGCCCTCCAAATCTATCTGCCTTGCCTCGGCCTCGCGGTAGTACTTATAGGCGTCCGCCGAATAATCGGCGTTGTCGATCATATCCATGCAGCAGCCTATCAGGAGCCAGTCGAAGGGATGCAGCGCGTAAAGGGCCTTCCCCAGCGCAAGGTCTTCCTGGGCGGCAAGAAGGACGAAGGCCTTATTGCGCTCCATAACGGTACGCAAATCAACCCCCGCGGCCATTCCCCAGCGCAAGAACCCCGGCAGAACGTCCTTTGCCCTGTCCCCGGCGTAGTTTTCCCTTGCGAGCAGCTGATATGAGAAGGCGTTAAGCAGCGCGAGCCCGTGCTTGGATTCCGCGCCGGGCTTCGCGAGGGATTTCACGGTGTAAGACATGTACTCCGCCGCAGTCTCCCTCTCCCTTGCCATAATCGCGAACCCGCAGAGCAGCGCGTCTATCGCGGGGTCGTCGGCGTTGTTGTTGTAGGTTTCCAGCTGGTTTATCTGCCGCCTTGCAGGCCTGGCCTTCCCGCGCTTCAGTTCCATCGCCGCAAGGCAGAACTGATAAGGCCCGTACAGCTCCGGGGCCGCCTTGATGTTGTGTTTGTACGGTTTTAAACGCTCCAGCATTGCCTGGGCTTTGGGCACATGGCCCTGCTCCAGCTCCAGATAAATCCACAGGAAATAAGCCCGCATAAAATGAAAATGGATGACGAATATCCCCTGGGCCATATGCGCCGCGGTATGCAGGCTCCCCTCATCGCCGGTAAGGATATAGAGCTGCGTATAACGCAAAGCCAGGCCCCACGCGGACTTGAGGGAGCCGGTTCTGCGGTGGAGGACTTCCATTCGCTGTATGCGGTTTTTCAGTTTTTTCGCGCCTTCGGCGGCGGCTTTTGACAGCGGGAGATTGCTCATCTAGGCTCCTAGTTCCTAGTCCATATCTGCGAACACCAGGTTCATATCAATCTTGCAGCCTTTAAGGACATTAACGTCTATAACAGCGGTTTCGTCATTTTTCTTTACGACATACTCTTTATTCTTCAAAATACACTGCTCAACTGTCCGGCTATCTGGATCGACAATCCAGTATTCCTTGACTTCGGCGCGGCGGTACAGCTCATATTTAGTCATCGTATCATGCTTTTTTGTTGAAGGGGACAGAATCCCGATTACCATTTCCGGCCCGCCTATGTGACCGTAATCATACAGCTTGGAAGGGTCGCAAACCACGGTAATGTCAGGCTCAAGAACAGTGTCCCTTGTGGTGAAACCACTGATTCTGACGCCGAAAGGCGCGGGGTAGACCTGGCATTTCTTGCCCCTTTAGGTATATTTCAAGCTCGGTATTTAACACGCTTTGCACCCTTTGATGTCTGGGATGGGGTTGGGCCATGTCGTATATCACGCCGTCAATCAGCTCGCAGCGTATATCCTCGTCCCAGGTAAGATAATCGTCGTAGGTGAAATACTCCTGTTTGTACGGTTCCATATTTTAAGCCCTCTCTGAGCATAAAAATAATGAGGATACATAATTATACCACATCCAAGCCCTTTTTACCACAGCGAGATTTGAATATTATCCTTGATAACTCCATCCGCAGTGACTGTACTGCGCATAGAGTATATGAAGCCGGCCTGACTTTTACAGTAAAAAATAATTAAAGCCCGACGAACGCTTAAAAGCAAGGATTTCAAGTGTCTTAATAGAAAATTGTCACTGTAGTGCCAAAGTGATATTCCCTAATATCAGATTGAACTGCTCCTGTCGCAAGAAGATGTTAAAGCAATTAACAGAGAACAGGGATTTTTTATTTTCTCTCTGTGCCTCTGTGCCTCCGTGTGAGAAAAAACATCCGGCTTGCAGGAGAGTCCCGTGTGCCGCTGTTTTTAGTCTCCGCCATGTGATTTTTATTATTTCACACAGAGGCACAGAGACACGGAGGATAACTTTACAAGCAGACTTGGAACTAAATGAAAAGGTGAATATGACAAGACCGATGTTTTGGCTGGGACTTCGTATACATTAAGCGAGCGGCTTTCTAAACATACATTGGGATATAACGGAAGGCCGGACTCCGATGTCAGTATCGGCGTGTCTGTCAACGGCGCAACGATGGAAATCGTGCCTGAGGTAGAAATAATATCCACTCATTCACGCGGGCTTATCGGTTCGGAGTTTAAAAGCCCTTATGTCATTATAACCGGGGCGGTGTTTGTCATTAGAGCGGCCTTGTTTGCCTTCTCAAAAAAAAGATCTAGTAAATAATGTTTTTTAACATAAGCCCGCAGGCAGGCATTGTAGGCCCGGCGTGATTTCTGTCCCTTGAAGCGATCAGGCTTGGGAATTCCTCGGGCCGCACCTTGTTAAGCCCGGCCAGGATCAGCGTTCCGGCAATAATCCGTGCCATGTTATATAAAAACCCGTTCCCTGTTATCGTCAGGCGCAGCAACGCGCCGTCCCATTCCGTTTCCAGCGCGGTTATTACCCTTACGGATGTCGCGGCGGAGCCGCCTGCAGATGAAAAACCGATAAAATCATGTGTTCCGATGAAATGAACGGCGGCGGCTTTTATGGCCTCAATATCCAGGGGACGCCTTTCATGCGCGGCGTAGAGGCGGTATACCGGCGGCATTACGATTCCGTTATATACCGTATAAACATAGGTCTTCGCGGCGGCGGAGCGGATGGGATGGAAATCATCCGGGACGGCCCGCGACGCAAGCGCCTTTACATCAGACGGCAATAAGGCGTTAAGGGCGAGGTGCAGTTTATCAGGAGGTATGATAATGTCGCCCGGACAAGGTTTGATAACCATTGCCCGCTGCCCCAGGGCGTGAACCCCCGCGTCCGTCCTTCCGCCGCCTACTACCTTAGCGGCGCGGCCCAGCAGACGGGACAGAGCCTCTTCAACGATCTGCTGAACGCTAATGGCGTTCGCCTGGCGCTGCCATCCCGCGTAGTTTGTGCCGTCGTAGGAAAGCGTGAGCAAAGCCCGCCCGCTCATGTGAATACAACCAGCAGCGCCACGGCGGCGGAGAAGCCCGCCATCCAGCACAGCGCCTTATAATCCCGGCCCTCAAGAACCATAACCTTCATCTTCGTGCGGTTTATGTCGCCCCGGTAACAGCGGGCTTCCATTGCCACCGCGAGGTCGTCCGCCCGCCTGAAGGCCGAGATAAAGAGCGGGACGAGGAGGGGAATAAGGCTCTTGGCTTTCTTAATCAGCCCTCCGGTGTCGAAGTCCGCGCCCCGCGCCGTCTGGGCCTTCATAATCCGGTCCACTTCCTCCATCAGCGTGGGGATGAACCGCAGGGCGATCGTCATCATCATCGCGATCTCGTGCGCGGGGACTTTGATACGCTTGAACGGCTTTAAGATATATTCTATCGCGTCTGTGAGCTTTATAGGCGTCGTCGTCAGCGTAAGAACCGACGAGCCGGATATCAGCATAATCAGCCGAAACGTCATCCTTACGGCGTTGACGACGCCCTCCAGCGTTATTTTAACCGCGTAGAACTGGAACAGGACAGTTTCCCCCGGCGTGAAGAAAACACTGATCGCCGACGTGAAGACGAGTATAAAAATCAACGCCTTCAGCCCCCTGAACATAAACCGGGGCGGAACCCTTGAGGCATATATAATCATGCACAGGCAGCAGCCGATAAACAGATATCCCCAAAAGCTGTTCACGGTAAACAGCCCCGCGATATAAACCGCCGTGCCGAGGAGCTTTATGCGCGGATCCATGCTGTGTATAAAGGAGGTTGCAGGGTAATACTGGCCTATCGATATATTCATTCAATGATTATTTCCTTTCGCGGAGCCTTTTTATAATGGCCTCCGTTACGGCTTCGACGGTGTAGGCGTCCTCCGGCACGGCGAAACCCCGCGCCCGCAGGTTATGGGCGAGGTTCGCAGCCTGAGGCGCGGCAAGGCCCATATTCTCCAAGATGTCCGGCTTCGCGAAGATATCGCCCGGCGGGCCGTCCATCGCTATTCTGCCCTTGTTTATTACGATAATGCGGTTTACCAGCCTAGCGACGTCCTCCATGCTGTGGGAAACTAAAATCACCGTTATCCCCAGCTTAGCGTGCAATTCCTTCACATTGTTCAGAATCTCGTCCCGGCCCCTGGGGTCAAGGCCCGCTGCGGGTTCGTCCAGGATAAGTATTTTCGGCCGCATAGCGAGAACCCCGGCGATGGCGGCCCTGCGTTTCTGCCCCCCAGACAAATCGAACGGCGACTTCTCCGCCGTATCGGCGGGCAGGCCCACCAAGTCCATCGCCCAGGCGACGCGCTCTTGGACTTCGTCCTTGCCGAGGCCCAGGTTCTCCGGCCCGAAGGCGATGTCCTTCGCGATAGTGGCCTCGAAGAGCTGATGCTCGGGGTATTGGAACACCAGCCCAACGCTGCGCCGGACTTCTTTTAAGCGCGACCTGTCGGCGTGGATGTCCCGCCCGTCGATAACGACGGAGCCGCTGTCGGGCCGCAGCAGGGCGTTAAGCTGCATTATAAGCGTGGACTTCCCCGAG
>JAISVU010000312.1 GCA_031271375.1 Clostridiales bacterium
TTAAGCCGGTTATAGGCCTCGCTCTGGGGTTCGCCGAATTTCATCGCGAGGACGCTGAACACCACCGCATCGGGGGTTTCGTAGTACAGCGTGTCTTCCAGCGTATAATCTGCCAGCGCAAGGCCCGTGGGAACCACGCTGACCGGTTTAATATCGCTGCGTATGATAAAACCGTTGTGCGCTACCCTGTCCGGCCCGAAGAAATAACGGAAATCCTCGGTTTTCAGCTCACTCCAGCGGTCGTGGAAGCGCAGTATCGGAAAGAAATAACTGAGCGGGTCTTCATCCGGCATAAGGTTGTCCGACACGGCGCGCGCCTTAACCGGCGAAGGCCGGAGGCCCTGGAGGTTAAGCCGGTTATAGGCCTCGCTCTGCGGCTCGCCGAATTTCATCGCCAGGACGCTGAACACCACCACATCGGGGGTTTCGTAGTACAGCGTGTCTTCCAGCGTATAATAAGAGTGCCAGACAAGCTGCTGCGCGCCGCCGCGTATATATGAGGTTATGCCATGCTCCCGCCACATCGCCATAGGCGAGAAGTTCTCGTAGACCTCGCAGTCGCCGATGAACAGCACCTGATGGTCTTTCTCGGAAGCGTAATATTCGGCGGTCAAATTGCCTTCATAGGAGGCGGACATATATTTGGGATATAAGAGCCGCCCCGCCGCCGCGAAGACTAAAACAGAGAACAGTATCATCATGAGCGGTTTCAAAATCTTCATTTTAACACCTATTCTTTTCACATCGCTAAAAACGATTATAAATAAACTGCGAAGCGTCATATCCCATCCCGTAAACGCCGAAAACCACGATAGCCAGGGCCAGCAGCAGGCAAGCGGCGTAACGCACTGCGGCTTTATTTATCCACGGCTTCCCCCTGCGTTTAATTCTCCCGGCAATAATCATCACCGCTACCCCGGCCCCTGCTGCGATATAATCGCTTACGCCAATACCGTCAAAGACGAGGTTTGGGAGGGTATGCGGCCCGGTAACAACGGAACCGACGGCTTTGAGCGTCTCCCCTACCCCGGCGTAGATATCGAAGGCACGGATAAAGCACATGAGCCAAAACGTCCGAAAAATTTCCAGCGCGTTCCATATGCGCTTGCCCTTGAGGTTGAACCTTTGGTGGAATGCCTTATAAGCCGGGGTTAATTCCTGGGAAATAATGATCACCAGCCCGTTAGCCAGGCCCCAGGCTATGTAATTCGCCGTTGTTCCGTGCCATAACCCGGTCATAAACCACAGGATAATTGTGGAGAGATAAACCGGGACGCGCTTGCCGAAATTCTCTCCAAAGGCGGCTTTTGCGGACTTCATCAGGCCCAGCATCGGCCTTGACACGGATATGGGATAAAAGAGATAGTCCTTGAACCAAGTGCCCATCGTAATGTGCCAGCGCCGCCAGTATTCCGCGATGGACTTACTGTAAAAGGGCATATTGAAATTTTCCTTCACGCGGATACCCAGCATTTCGGCAACGCCTATCGTTATATCGATACCGCCGGTGAAATCCGCATATAGCCTTACCGCATACAGCAAAACAGCCGCGATAACATATACCCCGCCGTATGCTCCTAGGTCTGAGGTCAGCTCAGTGACGGCGGGAAGCAGCCTGTCGGCGATCACCAGCTTCTTGAAGAACCCCCACAGCACGCGCTGGCCCGCGGCGGCGAAGGCAGCCCCGTTGAAGCTGTGAGGCGCGAACAGCGTGGCCTTCAGGTCGTCAAACCGGCTTATCGGGCCTTGTATCAGCTGCGGGAAGAAGGAAACGAACAGAGCCAGCCGGAACAGGCTATGTTCTCCCCCCTTGCCCCGGTAGCGGTCGATGATATAGCCCATTGCCTGGAAGGTGTAGAAGGAGATGCCTACAGGGACGAGAAAACCGAAAAACCCCGTATCAGCGCCTTTTGATATCATAAGTCCCGCGTATTTCGTTGCCGCGAGGACGGCGAAGTTAAAGGTAAGACAGGCTATGAGCCATATGCGTTTTTTGGCTTTAACCGAGGCTTTATATGCTTTCGCGTCTTCCTTAGACAGTTTTGCTTCTTTGAGGTAAGCGTCCCGTCCGGCTTCAAGCCGCCCCATAGCGCGGCCCGCGAAATATGACGAAATAATGGTCGAGGCGATGTAGAACAGATTCCACCAGCCGGAGAAGGCGTAGAACGCCAGGCTCGCCGCAAGCAGCAGCTGCCACTGGAAGCGATTCTTCGCTATTGTATAGTAAAGAACGATAAGGACTGTTAAAAAGACAATAAATTCAAGTGATGTGAAGAGCACGTTATTCCTCCGACACCCGCTCAAGCATCGCGAAGATAAGCCGCGCGGAGTTGAAGTTTTCGGGGGTTATCTCCTCCGGGGGAACCTGGAGGCCGTAAGCCTCGCTGATCTCCGCAACCAAAGACACTATATCGAAGGAATCCAAAACGCCTTCGTCTATCAGGGCTTCGTGGCTCTCGAAATCCACGTCATTGTGGAGTTTATGAAGGATATCGTACAGCGGGCTTATACTCATCATTCGTTCCTTTCATAATCGTAATTTATATTCTATCTAGCAGCGCTTTCCTGTCCAGCTTCATATTGGGCGTCAGCGGCATTTGTTCCAGGCGCTCAATCTTCGCGGGGAGCATATATCTGGGCAAAGCGGATTTCAAGGCTTTAATCAGCGCCTCTTTCCGCGCCTGCCCGCTGTAAAACAGGCAGATTGCGGAATCCCTTTCATCATACACACAGGCCGCCTGGGCGACGTCCGGGACGGCTTGGGCTGCTGCCTCTATCTCAGCCAGCTCTATGCGCTGCCCCATATGCTTTATTTGATAATCCTTGCGGGAGATATAAACCAGCTCGCCGTGTTCATTATAACGGCCCAGATCACCGGTGCGGTAGATAATCTCGCGGTACCCGGTTATATTGGGATTTGCTATAAAGCTCCGCCCGGTTTTCTCCGGGTCGTTATAATACCCGAGCGATAATCCGGCCCCCGCGATGCATATCTCGCCGTCAATCAATATTACCCTAGTGTTTGGAAAAGGCTCTCCGATAGGTATGGGCTCGTTATCGCTCAGTTCCCGCGTAACTTCGTAAAAACATGACATCCCGGTGGCCTCGGTAGGGCCGTACAGGTTGATGAACCGGGCGTCCGGCAGGGCTTCACGCCACATCTTGAACTGTTTTACGGGGAAGACCTCGCTGCCGAATGCTACTGTCGTAAGGTGTTCGGGCCTGCGCTTTTCCAGCGCGCCTAAACCCGAGATCATCGTAAGCGCCGACACAACCCAGCAAACGGTATTAATCCGCTTTTCGTTCAGGTATTCCAAGAGCCGTACCGGGAACATAAACAAGCTCTTGGGGATGAAGTACGCGGAAGCCCCGCATTTGATAACGCTTATCAGCTCTTTCAGGCACGCGTCCACATACAGCGGGGTCTGGCTTCCGAACACGGTCTCCTCGTCCGTCTTGAGCACGCGGGTAAGCTGCTCTATATAATCAATAACGGAGCGATGACTGGCGACGACGCCCTTAGGCGTCCCGGTAGAGCCGGAAGTGAACACCACATAAGCGGGATCCACATCTATATGGCGGCGTCTGACATCCTCCAGGCACCGTGCGTCAATATTATACTCGCAGATATCCTCGAATAAGAGGATATCCCCGTCATAATTCAAACCCCGTGCCGGCTCCGCCGTTTTCCTGCCGCATATAACGGCGGAAGGCTTTAGGTTTTCCAGTATCATAGTAAGCCGGTTCATTGGCATCTCCGCGTCCAGCGGCACATAGAACCCGCCGCTGTACATCACGCCAAAGAAGGCCGCCGCCGTTTCCGGCTCCTTGTCCATAAACACGGCGACAGGGCCGGTCTTTTGGCTGCCGATTAAGCAGCTGCCTACTCCCCGCGCCATGCGCAGCAGCCTGCCAAAGGTAAGCGCCCTGCCCTCTTCCGGGCCGATGAACGCGGGCTTGTCCGGAAGGCGGGTGGCAGTCTCTTCCAGGTATTCAAGGATGTTTATTTTCATCAAATTATCACTCATTGGTTCACTTCAAGGATACCTACAAGGCTCTCCCTGTCATACTCGTAATAATTGCGTCCGCGTTCCGCAGTGTATTGCAGCGCCTTAGTTTCGGTGAACTGATAACCGTCGAAATACTCGCGGTACGGGCAGGAGTCGCAGTGCATCCATCCGTCTCCGGTATTGATAAGGCTCCAGTAATGGCGCGTCTGCCCGCCTACCCTTTCCAGGCTGTGGTTGGGTATCCCGACACGGTCCAGCATGACCTTCATCAGGGCAAAGAACGTATAGCAGTCTCCGTGACGCAGCTTGAGGCCGTTATACGCGCCTTTTATCACGTCCTGCTTCTCCCCTGTCGCGTCGTAGTTGACGTTTTGCCTCACCCAGGTGTAGATAGCCCTGCCCATGTCATATTGGCTCATTTCAGCGGTTATAATCTTGCTTAAAGCCTCATCGGCCATCATGTAGACCTCCTCGGGGTCAACCGAGGTCACGACCACCGAGGTTTCCTGCGCCGCGATATTCCCGGCGGCGTCCGCCGCGCTGTAATAAACGGGGTATGTCCCCTCTTCCAGGATATTAACGGCCCCGGTGTCAACGTCCACATCAACCTCGCCGTCGTTAGCGTCCCAGGCGGATACGCCCTTCCGGTAGGCGACGGCGGCGCCGGTCAGCGCGTACTTAGTCTCCGCGCCGACAATTACAGGCGGATGTGTATCCTCTATAATGTTAAGCATAGCCGTGAAGCGGGATTCGTTGCCGGAGGCGTCCTTTAGCAGCGCGGTGACGGGCTGTTCCCCCAGAATACTCCAGTCCGGCATCTCGGTTAAATAATAATCAACATTACTGAAATCATTTACGTTCTGCACAAAATCCCAGGGCCACAGAGTCTGCCCCAGGTAGATTTCTTGGTTCTTCGGCTCCGCAACGGGCGGAAGAGTATCCGTAACGTCCAGATAAACCGGAACGGAGACGTCATTTATCCACAATACCAGCTCGAAGTTCCCTGAGGACATAAAATCGATCGCGGAGATATCTGTGGCAAAGACCGCCGCCGCCGCGTCCTCCGGGTTCTTCAAGAAGGTTCCGGTGTCCAGCGGAAGCGGATAGCCCAGCTCCGCGTATATCTTGTGTACGCCCTCGAAGACTGTGAGCAAGCCGTTAAGCGTGGTTTTGTTGCCCGCCGCGTCGGTCATAGACACGAAAAGGGGCTGTACGCCTGGGGCCGTGAAATCAACCTTTGTTTCAAAAGCGAACGTAATTGCGGTCGCGTCGCTGGCGTCTGTGATAAAATCCTCCGGCAGCAGCGAATTGCCGCTTACTATGGCGCGGCTGATGAACGCGCCCGTGGGCGGCTTGGTGTCTTTAACGGTTATCATTGCCGGATAGGCCTTTTTGCCTATCATTATATTAACCTTATACTCTCCGGGAACGCTTACATCCGGCGCTTTGGCGAAATAGGCCTCGGCGCCGTTCAACCTCGCCTCGTCAGTGAGGAAATGCGCAGCCTCGGGCAGAGGGCTGCCCGCCTCGATATACATGCCCGGTTTCACCGGCGAATCGGGCCTCGTCATCGCCAGCGTTATCAGCGTTATAGACACGATTCCCAAGATAATAAATACAGCGGCAAAAATGGGCTTGCCCGCTCGTATCCCCATTTATATGACCTTCTTTTGAGTTGTGCTGCTGTTTATTATAAACCAACGGTATCACATATGTCAAGTTTTAATACGCGACAGTCTCGCGTCAACGGCGCTCCATTTAACGCTCTCGATGAACCTGCCCAGATACGCCGCTGCGTTCGCGCCGTAATCCATGAAATATGCGTGCTCGTATACGTCGGCGACCAAGATCGGATAGGCCCCTATAATAAGCCCTTCGTCATGGCTGTCCATTAATATATTACGAACGGTGCCGCTGCGTTGTTCCATCACCGTGACGCACCATCCCCTCGCGGACTTCGCGCAGGCGGCGAAATCAACTGCCCAGTTGCCGAACCCTCCGTAATATTTCTTAGTAAGCGTGTTAAACAAGGCTCCGGGCTGCTCCGGGCTGTTTACCATATTTTGAAAATACAGCTCATGCAAAAGCGCCCCGCCCATAGAAAAGCTCTCGCCGCGTTTGAGGCCGCGATAGCGGGAGTATGTCTTGTTTGCTTCCGGCCTGAGCTTAGGGTCTTCGCCGAGGCGCGCCGTGATTTCGTTGAATTTTTCGCAGTATCCGCGATACAGGCTCATATGTTCTTTAAACAGGCGCTCGGTGACGGCGCTTGTGTCGTAAGGGAATTCGATGGGTTTAATTGCCATAAATTTTTCCTTTTTATTTTAAAATATTCCTTTAATTGCTCCGCTATGTATGTCATAATGTATATATTCACGGTTTTGGTCTCTGGACGCGCCGGGATTTGATTACGGGCGGCATAACGCCGCCCCTACGGGCACGCCGGGATTTGCACAGAATACCAATCTCGGCGCGTCATGGATGCCGCGCCCTACGATTGTTTGTTTCTTTGAACCTTACGTAGGGGCGGCTATCAGCCGCCTTTATAGGATTGAAATTATCATGGGATGCCGCGCCCTGATGACTGTAGGGGCGGGGTCATCCCGCCCGTTTTATTATTGTACGCCGTTCATTACGGGCGGCATAATGCCGCGCCCTGCGATGAAGGCATGGGGTTTCGCCCAGCTATGTATTTTACATCAGTTTTTCCGCATTTGACGATTATTCAATTATTAATGTAAAGAATAAAAAAAACTCGCCGATAAAACCCACAGAAAGATATGGAAGATGAATAAACGGGAGGTAGTAGTATGTTTTCAACCAGGACAAGGATAACCGGGATGTCGGGCTTCGATACCCAGTCTATGGTAAACAGCCTGATGCAGGCCGAGAGCTATAAGTATGACAGATTGCTGAAAAAAGCCACCTATACCACCTATCAGCAGGCGTCCTACCGCAGCGCCGCTACGGTAATGAAGGGCTTCCAAGACAAGTTCCTGGGCGTGGGAACCAGCCTTGCCAACAGCCTGCGTATGCCCAGCGCGTTTAACACGGGGAAGGCGACGGTGACGGTTGGCGGAGTTGCGAATAACGGTATTTCGGCAACCGCCACAACAGCATCGGAAGCAGGCAGCTACAAGCTGACAGTGAAGCAAATCGCCAGAAAAGAC
>JAISVU010000383.1 GCA_031271375.1 Clostridiales bacterium
GTAATCAATGCTTGAAACCGCGTGATAAACATCGGCAGGCGCTTCTTTATGGCATAACTCGCGGTTCCGGCTCATTACAAGCCGCGCTTCGCAGCTTACGATACCGGACGCCAGCGGCGACAGCGGAGCCTTTTGCGTGAAGAACAGCTCCTCAGGCTCAGTCTGTTTCGCGCAGGCGTACAGGAACTCCAGCAAGCCTTGTTTGTCTAAAAGGACGCCTTCCTTATCGGCGGACAGCAGCGGGGAATAAAGGCGAAGGGCGGCGTCGGGCTGCGCGAACTGGAGGATGCACTCGGCAAATGACATTTTGGTATACTCATCCTCATGTTCCGCTTTTCTGTACCTGAACAGCACGGTCAGCATATCGCCGCCGCCTGAAGTTTCAAGGCAGAAGGATACGTTAAGACCCGGATAATCGCCGATCGGAACCAGAAAATCAGTATAACAAGCCCTGCCGGTACATTTAGCCACAGGCTCCGACTCGTTCCCAAGCAAATCCACCAGGTACAGATTGGCTTCCGTCTCCGCCGCGCCGCCGATCCCGGCGTATACGTCGCCGCCGTCTCCAATGAACCGGTAGTAGGGGATGCTTAGGCTAATATGGGCCTTGTCCGCGTCTTCCCTTGTCTCCGACACCTCAAATACAGGCATGGTTTCGGTGCTGACCGGAACGCCTTTATCAGTAAGAACCGCCATTAGGCTGCGGTAGCTGTCTAAATAGTCATGCCGCCCGGCGTTAGCGCCGGGTTTCGCTATCGCCGCGTTTATGACCGCGAAACCTTGATATACCGACGGATATGATTCCTCCGATTCATATTTTAGGGTAAGCTCAGGCGTTTCAGGAACCGCTAGATAGCAGTTATGCCATTCTTTACGTATGCCAAGTTCTTCTTTCTCCTTAACCAGCAACGCGAAATTCTGGGCCTCGGCTTCGCCGACGCCGCTCCCCGGAGGCATAATCAACGAGAACGAACCGTCAAGTTTATAGGATAACCTGAGCAGCTCTAGGAACCTAATGGGCTGGTCTAATAAATCCGCGTACATATGCTCATCCTGCGAAATCCCTTCCGTTACGGCGATGACGGGATAGGTTTTACAGGAGTGATATTCCCCGGAACCGCCGTCAGAGAGATAAAAAAGCTCGGCTTCAAGCGTCCCGCAGCCTTTTGACAAAAGGCTTTCAAGCTCATCTGTATTATCATAGGCGTTCAGCTCATAGACCGCTATGTCGCCGTCAGAAGCTATGAAACTCCGCTCCGCGCCAAAGCGTATAATGCTCCCGAACCCGATTCCGTTTTTTGGGATTTCGGCAAGCCTCCCTGTTCCGCGTTCGCTTAGCGGCAGAGCCGTAAACTTGTCTTTAAACAAAACCGTCTTTGAAAGGAGAACCTCGGTAAACCCGTTTACCGTATATGGGGTCGTCATATAAGGCTTTGTCAAGAATATCTGATCGGCTGGCGGCGGATTAACGGGAGGCAAATATGGCTCCAGCTTTAAGAGATCGGTACTGACTGAATCCAACCCGCCGGACAGCTTTAACCAGCATGGAACGCCTTCCGAAAGGCGGATAACACCCATATGGTTATCGGAATCCATAGAGCTTAGCGAAAACTGTTGCCCCGCCGCGTTAAAGAATCCCAGCCGCGTTTTCATATTATCAGTGTCGGGCACTCGCTTGCCGCCAAATAAGAACCTCATCGTGCCGCCTATGATATTATCAAGCTGATCGTCTGTCAGGCGCAATCCGTCAAATACTCGGTTCTCGCGGAGACTCTTAGCCTTCTCGGAACGCAGCATACGGAGTATTATTTCAAAATACTCGGAAAAGATGTGATAGGATAAAGTTTTATTCTCCGAATAATCATATCTAATCCCGCTGTAATCGTCCCTGTCCTCCATAGCCATGTAATACTTCCGCATTGCCTCTAAATAGCCCTCGTCAACGGGATGCTCCTTTTCAAGGTTGCGGCTTATGTTAAGGCACTGTATCGTCACAAAAGGCGGCATTGGCATAAAGACTTGAGTTTCATCGCCGTTGTCCTCCCCTTGGTTTAATTGGTTGAAGTCAAGCGTAAACAGGAAGTTGTCGGCAAGGAACCTCTCCAGGTCAAAATCATTTCTAAACAGGGGCCGCTCGATAAATATACCGAACCCGCCTATATCCTCCAGGCAGTTGTTATAAATCGCAAGCCCGGCGAGTTTATTGACTATAGCCGCGAAATCCTCTCTGCTCATAGCCGGAAGGAACACCGCGACGTTTTCCCCGTGAAGCGAAGACAGAACGGGCAAGACAAACAATTTGACGGGGTATGGGGTATTATCGTTTACGGAAGGGAACTCCAGCATATCCGGGTAATGGGGCAGCGCCCCGAATATATCCTTTTGCCCAAGCCTGAACTGCTGGCTGAAACTCAGATTACATGAGAAATATACATTGAACCAGCCTATCCTGACGGAAGCCTGGGCGTATACTTGAAGAAACAGGTCGATAATCGTCGGCATATTGGATTCGATCACAAGATTCATCCCTGTGTGAATCCCGATAGAAACCCCGGCTCCCACCGGCCCGAAATTAATCGAGCCGCTAAGGTTGCCCGATAAAGCGCAGTAAGCCCGTACTTTATAATACAGGTCGCTGCCGCCGTTATATTTTAAAAAGGTCGCGAATGTTCCCTCAAAAATCCCCGCAAGAGTCAGGCTTAGCTTCGCGCTCAGCATACTTACCGAGAAACCTCTTTCAAGCCCGATTTGAAGCCCGATCCCGCAGCCCAGGACAGGGGAGTAATAACCGTCGCTCCTGGCCGGAAGCCCCGGCGTGTTCCCTAAAGTGTCCCGCCTGACCCAGATGCCGCCCCGGCCTACAAATACGGTGTATTGGAGGAAAAAGCTGCGGCTGAAATCGCTGTTGTGAGGGAATCCAAGGTCAATATAAAAATCCCCGTTTGTGTATATCTGAACGGCGACGTCGCCAATGCCGACAGAAATGGTTCCCAGAACGATGTTCCGCAGAATATCCGGCGGGATTACACGGCCAGAGAACAGCCCTACGGTTTCGTTGACCTTTGCGTAAAGTATATCGGCCTCCAAACCGCTAAGCGGCGCGGCTTTCGGGCCGGACAGCTTGAACCCGGCCCCCAGCACCGGCCCGCCCTCGTAATACATAAGCCTGATATCCAGCGTGTCCATTATCCTGCTGTCCAGCGCGAATAAATAACCGGCCTTCGGACTTAGCGTCAGCTCCGACGGTTCATAGTTCACCGGCAGCTGTTCTTTCAGAGATTTAAGCCTGTCGATGAAGTATTGGCCCTTCGTCTGCACTTCTACATTATTCGCAAGAGCCAAATACGACACGTCAAGCAGTTTCCCCGCGGTCGGTGGCGGAGAGGAAGAAGTGTCCCATGTAAGCGGCGTCTTTTCGGTATACGCGGTGTCCAGGAACTTACCGACGACGACGAACCGGACGCCGTTTTTGTCAAGCTTGATCCCGGCCTTCTCAAGGGTCAGGAACGGCAGGCTTTTCGCGACGGTGAACATTACGGTAAGGCTTTTATTTTCCATGTCATAGCTGAAAGAGGTGTCGGGGAGCTTCATGTTATATAAAAAGCCCCATTCGTCGCTGTGCCCAAGGCTGAACTCAGGGTTAAAGAGCTTGGTTATAAAGGAAGCCGCCTCCCCCAATGTATAAGAGGACAGGTTCACGTTGCCCGACAGCTTCTTAGCGTTGGCGTCATACAAAAGATTAACCTTTATACGGTCGAACATGAAATGAAAGCCCACGTTCCCGGGCTTGCCGCTTTGGGACTTGTACGAAAGGCCGAACTCAAGGTTTAAACCGCTGCTTATGTTTAACAGGAACGCGCCGTTCAAATCAATTTCGTTATTTGATATCTTGATTTTTGTCTCGGCTTTTAACCCTTTGGCTACTGTGTCAAGGAGCACGGAGGCGTCGAGGGAAAGGCCGTAGCTGTTCGCCGTAAGCATGGAATTCTGTCCGGTGCTAAAGTCCAGCTCAAATCGGCGTATCTCTATTGCCGGGAATCCCGCCGGAAGCTCCGATTTAAACAAGGCTTTGTATATTTCGCTAATTGATATATTTGGCTCGTCAAAGCCGTACAGGCTGGATTCCCGGTTATAAAACGATGCGTGTACGGAAATATACCCGCTTGATTCGATAGAGGCTTCGGCTGAAAGGGAGAGCAGGTTCTTTCCCCCGGACTCAATGTTCAGAAGCGCCGCCAGATCAAGCCCGAACAGCTCGTTGCCGTAACTGAAGTCAAGGGATATGTTTTCGAGCTTCAATACATCGCTGAAGTTAAAGGCGTCCGTAACCTGAAACCCCGCCTGAAAGCTTTTTTCGGAAGGGGATATGTAAGCCGAAATCCCTTCGATCTTAGCTTCCTCAATTACAGTGGGCAGCTTCCATCCGAAGCATTCCGCCAAATCCTTGGCGGACAACGACCCTTCCTGGGAAATTTCAAAATCGAAAACCGGGTATGAGGCGACGGTGTCTAAAACAAGCAAATCCTTGTTCAGCTTTTTATTTCCTATAACAAACTGCCCCCCGATATAACCGGAGACAAGGCCGTCGCTCCAGCCTTTTTCTCCGTTAAGATAGCTTATCATAAGCCTCGGGTCGCGAAACTGCAAATAAGGCTCAAAAACCGAAAACAGGTTGCCGTTTATACCGATTTCAAACGACATTTCCCGCAGTTTAGGAAGGCTGAGCGTCTGCGCCTCTTTGTTATTGTCTATCGCGAAGGAAAGGGAGAAGAGCTTAGCAGCGTCAAGGAACTCCATTCCCTCCGGTATGTACTCGGCGAAGTCCGTGGGAACGCCGAGAAACTCCGACAGGACGGAAAGCCCGTCCGGCAGGCTCATACCTTCCGGGATGCTGCCCTCAAAATGCGTAAATCCTCCCCCCTGGAACAAATCCAGCCGGATGATAATATCCTTGTTCATTATCTTGGGGCGCATAGTCATCACAAGCTCCGAAGAGCTGTAGCGCCTTTCTTTCTGATCCTTTGCCTCCGGCTTTTCAACCGTATTAGTCAGGCGGAGGGCCGCGCTCTTTATCGGCGTTTCCTTGAAGAA
>JAISVU010000406.1 GCA_031271375.1 Clostridiales bacterium
AAAATGAGAGGCAGGATTTTGCGCTACCCCCCTCTGCGAAGCGATATAACGCCAGCGGCATACACAAAGAAGAAGGCATGAGGAATTAAGAGTAAAGCATAAGAAACAAAGCGCGAAGATTCAAGGCATATTCACAATTTCGGCGGCGGGGGCAGACCTCGCCGCCTCGCTTTGGAGGCGCGATTATGGAGAACCAGACGTCCGTAACTTTGCCGGACTTAAAGAAAATAGATACTGACATACAAGAAATAGTAATCTGTAAAACTGTTTTTTAATGTAAAATTATGCTTCGGTAAACTTTCACTAGACGAAATTCTAAGATCACGTATGTTAACCGAACGTGAGCGTAGAACCCGATATACCTAATCTTTCACCGCTCTATGCCCTTGCTTTTTGTGCCTTTGTATGGCATATTAGTGAGGCATATAGCGGTTTGCGGCTGATTCTAAGGAGGGGCAGAAATGGTTAAACAGCAGGCAAACGCAGCGGCAATTTACTGCCGTCTGAGCAGAGACGACGGTAACGATGCCGAGAGCAACAGCATAGGAACACAGCGTACAATGCTTCAACGGTATGCTAAAGAACATGGTTTTGCGGTATACGATGAGTATGTGGATGACGGCTGGTCAGGGACTCAATTTGACAGGCCGGATTTTAAACGCATGCTTAGCGACATAGAGAATGGCAGAATTGGAATTGTGTTATGCAAAGACCTTAGCAGATGCGGTCGTAACAATGCGCTCGTCGCGTATTACACTGAGATAGTTTTTCCTGATAACGATGTTCGCTTTGTTGCGGTAAACGATGCTATTGATACGGCGATGGGCGACAGCGGCGGCAACGCAGTAATGCCTTTTATGTCGGTCGTGAACGAGTATTATGCCAGGGACATCAGTAAAAAGGTGCGCTCGGCTAGGAGGACGCGGGCTCTGAACGGGGAGCATTGCGCGGGAAGGACGCCGCTCGGTTATCTCAAAGACCCGAACGATAAGCACAAACTTGTGATTGACGAGGAAACGGCAGACATAGTGCGCAGCATATTCCAGATGGCGGCCGACGGGCTTGGGAATTATCAGATTTGCTACCGTCTCGCGCAGAATAAGGTGAAATCCCCGTCGGCGTGGGAGTACGAGCGCACGGGTAAGTTCGGCAAGTATTATGACCCGGATTACCCGTGGAGTTGGTTTTCCAAAACGGTAGTGTCCATACTGCATAACCAGATGTACCTTGGACATATGCGCAGCCACACTCAGACAACCAAGTCGTTCAAAAACCACAAAATAGTGGCGGTGCCGAAGGAAGATTGGATCATCGTCGAAAACACGCATGAGCCGATTGTCAGCCAGGAGTTGTTCGATAAAGTTCAGTCTATAACAAAGATAAAGAAAAGGGCCAACACGGCAAATGTGGAAAACGTATTTCAGGGCCTTGCCTACTGCGCCGACTGCAACGCAAAGCTGACCCTGCAAACCAGCAGCGGAGGCGGGCACGTAATATACCTTATGTGCCACCGCTACCGTCACGGTACAAGGTCGGGCGGGAACAGGCTCTGCACATCGCATACCACGCGCTTTGAGGACCTTAAGGCTTTAACGATGACATTGATTCGCTCAGCCGTCGCCGCTACACTCGATGTTGAAGGGTTTGTAAAGGCAATGACCGAGGAAGAAAACCAAAACGACTCGTCGAAACGGACGCTTGACAGGCTGAAGCGGCGTGATGGGGAATTGAAAATCCTCATAAAGCGCGTATTCGAGCAGAACGCTCTCGGCAAGATAGACGACGGAACATTTGCCGATTTGTATAACTCTTACCAGAGTGAGCAGAATGACATCTCGGCAAAAATCCGTGATTCGGAAGAAAAGGCGGCGCTTTGTAAGGACAAAGGTGCAAACGCCCGCCTGTTTGCCGAAGCAGTGTCAAAGTACACGGACGCGGAGGTGCTGACGCGGGAAATGGTTCTTGACCTTGTTGAAAAAGTGGTTGTACATGAGCCTGTAGGCACACGGGGTCCTAAACGCCATCAAAAGGTGGATATATATTTCAGGTTCATCGGGCAATTGCCCGAAAAATTTTTGCAAAAATAGTTTCCCTATGGCTATGTTGACGGTTCTAAATTATGGCATTCAACCAGTATCTATAAGCGCACGGTTTGGAGATGCAATCGTAAATATAAAGACGGCTGTAAATGCCAGTCCCCTCATTTATATGAGACAAGCATTCAAAAAGCCTTTATAAACGCTTTCAACCGTTTATACCTCGAAATGGAGAGGCTCAAAAAGGACTATGCCGAGATAATCGGGGTTCTCACCGACACCTCGGCTCTGGACAAGGAAATCTCGTCCAGGCAGAGCGAGCTTGACGTGGTGAATGAGCTTATTCGTAAGCTGATTGAGGAAAACGCCAGAACCACGCTTCCGCAGGACATATATATACAGCGTTACGATGAACTGGCCGCAAGATACCAAGCCGCGCAGAACCGGATTAAGAAAATAGCCGAGGAAAAACAAGGCCGCGCCGTCAAGCGCCACAACATATCCCGGTTTCTTTCCGACCTTGAAGTCAGCAAAGGCTTTCTTACGGAGTTTGACGAGGGGCTTTGGTCGGAGACCGTAGATTTTTTTACCGTCTATTCCGAACGTGACGCGACGGTGACATTCATGGATGGCAGCGAGGTTCATGTGGATTTGAGTGCGGAATAAACAGAACATAACGACCCGGAGGCCCGTGGAATGGCCGTAAAAGCCAGAACCACGGGATTTTTGTTTTTCTGTAAATATGAGCCAGATTGTGTTATAATAGGGTTTCACAAACACCAGAAGGCGGTTTATTATTTATATGCCAAAAGAAAAACCGGAACAGTCCGAACTGATAGCCACCAAAAGAGCCAG
>JAISVU010000393.1 GCA_031271375.1 Clostridiales bacterium
CGAGCTTTCCGGGGTCGCATTCAGCGGAAAGAAAACCGGCCTTCATCGGGAACTGGCAGAACTTACGCTGGTACCTTACCGCCGCCCTGAAGCTGCGCCCCTCGTTGTCGGACTCGCATACAAAGGGCTGGCCCGCGTTCGTAAAGCAGGCGTAGATACGCTCGCCCGCGATAAAGATAAGGCAGTTGTCCTGGCGCTGGCCCTCGTGAACCGTCACCGAAGCCGTAAGCCCCGTGCCGCAGAGCTTACGGTAGCATAATCTATAACCCATCATCGTCCTTACGGAATAAAGGAAATGCACGCTGTCAGCGGTGGTAAGGCATGAATAGCCGTAAACGGGCTGGATGTTGACGGGGTGGTACTCCCCTTCCCTGTCGGCCGTGAATTCCCTGTACCCAAAGCTGGCATCCGGCCCGGTTCGCTGATAGAACAGCACCCCGTGGTCGTCGGCTATAACCTGGGAGCAAAACCCCCCGGAATGATTGTCTATATCAACAACGCCCTCCCAGGCCCCGCCGCGCTTGAGTACAGAGAGGATATTCGGCCTGTCGTGGGCTTTCTCCTCAAAGAACAGGCGCAGCCCTCTTTTTGACGGAATCAATGCGCAATTCCCAAAAACCCATCCCAGCGGCAGGTTTTCGATAACATAGCCGCCGTCGCCGGCGCTGGAAACCATCCGGGCATATCCTTCCCTGTCCTGATACAATATAAAAAACCTGCCGCCCAGTTGAGCCGCCTCAAAGCCCGGTCTGGCGTCCACCGCAACGGACAGCGCCCCGCTCCACCTGCCCCTCTCCCATACCCTTTGGCATATGCCGTTCTCCCGGGTATGGTAGAAGCTGAACACGCGTCCGTCACCCATTTTGGCTATATACGCGCCGTACATGGTCATCGCTCCTATAATTCCGCTTTGTATAAGTCTATTACAGGAACTCGCTAACCATGATAAGACCGGATAAAATCACGTATATCAACAAGCCCGGGCCAAACGCCCTTGCTCCTTCCCGGGTTTGTTCCTCCGCCTTCCTGCCGAAATGCCGATAAATAACGATTACGCCCCAAACCGAAAGCGGCAGCACAAGCAGATAACCCATAGCGGCGGCTTCCTCGCTCATAATGCTGAAAATGGCAGGCACCAGCGAAATCTGGCTCGCGTTAAGCACGAAATGAACAATGACCGCGTATATGACGTTCCCGCCCTTGATAACCAGCATCGCGAGAAGCGCCCCCAGCGCGAAGGCGTAGAAGAACTGCCTAAGGTTCATGTGCATTAAGCCGAAGATAAGGCCGTTGACTAAAGCCGCCTTCACCGGGGAAACGCCTTTGAAGCCGTTCAGCGCGACGCCCCTTGCCACCAGCTCCTCGGTAATCGCGGGTATCACGGCGAGGGCCGCCAGCGCCGCGGCCGGAGGCGATTCGGCCGCGATTTGGTTTATCGTTTCAATAGAGCCGGAATCGAACGCCGACGACAGCGCGGAAATGAGCATCGCCGCCGGCTGAACAAGAATGCCCAGTGCGGCGGCGTAAATCAATAAGTCTATTTTAGGCCTGTTCATAGGGATGAAGCTATGAACGGCCCTTTGTGCGGCAGTGATATGCCCGCGTTTGATACGGTATATGATGTAGGCAAGCAAAACCGGGACGAGGTTCCCCGCAAGGCCCAGAACGCCCTGCCACAAAGCCGAGGCTTCCGTGCCGATTAAACCCGCCAGTAACGCCAAAACAATCTGAAAGCTGAACCATGCCAGCATGAACCATCCAGACTGCTTGGGCGTCAGCACTCCGCCGCCCCTGGCCCGTCTTCTTTTACTTCTTTTACTTCTTTATCTTCTTCTTTGCTTCTCTTTTCTTCTTTCGCTTTATGTTTGCGCTCGATATAATTGCCCACAATGGATATAATTACGGCGAAAACCGGCGCGCCAAAGAACATCCCGATCGGCCCGAACAGCTCCCCGCCGATGAAAATAGCGAATATCACGCTCAACGGTTTAAGGCCGGTGGAGCTGCCCAAAATCTTAGGGCCGATGATATTGCCGTCCAGCTGCTGCAGCACCAGGCAGATAAGGGCGGTCCAAAGCCCCATCACCGGGTCTCTGAACATAACGATTGCGGAGCAGATAACGCCGCCCACTATCGGCCCAAAATATGGAACCATGTTCGTTACCGCGAAGATAATCGTAAGCAGCGCGGTGAAGGGAAGCCCCAAAATCATCGCCACGATTAAAAAGAGAACGCCCATAATCGCCGAATCCAGTATCTTTCCCACCGTGAAGCCCTGTATTATGCCGTTTGCGCGCTTCGACACATTCATTACCGTATCGGCGGTCTGATCCCGCATAAACGTGTAAATGACCCTCCGGATACGCCCCGCGATCGCATCTTTTTCATAAAGCATATAGAAAGCGATAATCATGCCGATAATAAAATTAAAGAGGTTTTGCATCGCCTCCAGCAGGTTTTCGTAAACGGTGGTCAGAACGCCGGGCATCTCGTTAAGCAGGTTCATAATCGGTGTTATCGCTTGATCCGTCAGGTTCCGCACGCTGTACTCGGTATTAAATATGCCGTTGAACGAGCGTATTACATCGTTAAGCACCTCATTCTCGCCCAGCTCCGCGAAGCCCATCCTGTTGACGGAGTCCACTGCGGTGCGTAGCATAATAAGAAGGCCCTGGAAACTGGAAGCGATTTCGGGAAACGCGTAGGCCAGAATCCAAAAGATGGCCCCGAAGGTCAGCAGATACGCCGTTACAATCGCGAGAAGGCGCGGGGCTTTGCGGGCTTTCTTCAGCTTTTTAAACCGCCTGTATGCTTTATGCTCAAAGAACCGCACCATTGGATTCAAAAAATAGGCTATAAAGAAGCCGTAAACAAACACTGCCAGGAGCGACGCCACGCCGCCAAAGAAGTCCAGAATCCCTTCGCCGATGGTTTCGGCGTTGGTAATTATCCTGAAGGAAATTAGGGCCAGGATTATCACCGCTAAAGCGTAGGCGCTGACCGTAAGATATTTTTTATCAAATTTAAACTTTTTTATTTTTTTCACCCACACTCTCGATTATTGTGATATAATGGTTGTGATATAATGACAGAGGCCGTTATCCAGTATAACATAACAGCAGACCTAATAAAACAGTTTTATAGGGCAGTCCAAATAAATATTCATGGTACGAAAGGGGCGGAAACACGTAATGCCGGTTGACAATCAAAGCGCCAGGCGCATCGCCGTCGAAAACCTAAAGCCCGGCATGGTGCTGGCAAGGGATCTCGTTAATGAAGAAGGCGCGGTAGTCCTCCAGAAGAACACTACGCTGGACATGGAAAACTTCAAGGCGATCGTTCTCAATTCCAGTTCATATGTTCTCGTGCTTGAGGATTCGATACCCAAGGATCGTCCGAGCTTCCTGGAGGCCCCCGTCCCGGGCGAAAAAGTCCCGGCGGACATCCCGGTTAGAGAGCAGGAGGATTTTAAGGTATTCGTCAGCGATATCCAAGAGACCACCGCCGCTTTGGACGACGAGATCAAGCGCATTGCGGACGGCGAGCCCGTCAACAGGGACAGCCTATTCGCAATGACAGACTCCGTTATGGGCCGCCTCAAAACAAAGTCCGATGTTATTCTTTACGTAAACAGCTTGAAAGAGTCTGACGAAAGCACTTACTCGCACAGCGTGAACGTGTCGCTTCTTGCGAACCTTTTTGCGATATGGATAAACGCGCCTCAGGAGGACATGGAAAACCTCACCGTAGCGGCGATGCTGCACGATATCGGCATGACAAAAATACCGCAGGATTTGATTAATAAGAAAGGCCCGCTCTCCAGGGAGGAGTTTGACGAGGTAAAAAAACACCCGACGCTGGGCTACCGTATGCTGGACGCCGCGGAGATGCCGGATGAGATAAAGCTGTGCGCCTTGTCGCATCACGAAAGGATAGACGGCTCCGGGTACCCGCTTGGCATCAAGGGGGACAAGATAAACAGTTTCGCAAAGATTATCGGCATTTTGGATGTCTACGAAGCCATGATATCCGACCGGTCGTACCGGGCAAGGATTAATCCCTTCGAAGTCATAAAGAGTTTTGAGGTAGACAGCTACGGCCTATTCGACACGCAGGCCCTGCTTATCTTCCTCAAGAACATAGCGCATACGTACCTAAACAGTCATGTAAGGCTTTCCGACGGCACGATTGGCAGAGTGGCTTTTATCAATGAGAACGACCTTTCCCGGCCGATGATCAAAGCCGACGACGGCAGGCTGGTCAATTTATTCAAGGAACGGAACATCCGCGTTGCGGAATTATTGTAGGGCGTAAAATACAAGAAGGAGTTTCTTTAGATGCCCATTGACGAAAACCGTGTTGATTTTCTTGAAATCTTTCAGTCCATAACGTCCAATATTGAGCTGGAGCTGCTTATGGGGAACCTGGTGCCCCGGCTTATGGAATATACAGGAAGCCAGTGCGGGGCTTTCTATATTGCGAACAACGGCACAATGAAGCTGGAGGTACGGTTCACAGCGGGTTTATCCAAAGCCGCCTACACGGAATTTGACATTAATATAGGCGAAGGGCTTCTGGGTTTCGCCGCGACGAAGAAGGACCTCACCGTCCTTACGGATATACCCGACGATACCGTGTTCACAATTAAAACCTTCCTGGGGGATATCAAGCCCAGGAGTATTTTGTTTGTTCCCGTCATCTTTCAAGACCAGCTCATGGGCCTGCTGGCCTTTTCCAGCGTTCACCCCTATGAGCGCCGCCGCCTGGACCTTATCAGCCAGTCCAAGTATTTTATCGGCTCCGCCGTGTCCAACAGCGTTGAGTACGAGCGCACAAAACGCCTATCGGACGTGCTCAACTTCCAGAACAAGCTCATCGCCGACCTCAACAGAGACCTTGAAAACAAGCTGGAGGAACGTACAAACCTGATCAACCTGGCTCTGGACGGCATTAATGACTGCGCCGTATTCGCGCTGGACCCCGCCGGCCAGATAATTTTATGGAACAGGGCTGCCGAGCGTGTTTTCGGCGTATCCGCTAGGGACGCGATGGGCCATGACGGCATAATGATGCTGGGCCGCGGAAGCGACGCCCGCGCCGCCCTCTACCGCTTCCGTATAGACTATGCCCACAAGCACGGCGTTTTTACCGAATCCGGCCTGCGCACAGACAGCATCGGCAGCTTGTATGACGCCGATATAACCTACGCTTCGATGACGGCCCCCAGCAAAGAGGCGGCGCTTGTTTATACGAACAGAATTCATGAGGTGATATAATGGCCGATTTACTCGTAAAGCTCTATGATTTAGATTTGACCGCGCCGGAATCCGCCCTGCGCGGCCAGGGCATATACGTAAAAAAAGCCTGCATCGTCGATAAGCCTTTGATTCTTGACTTCGTTTCGCGCAATTTCGGCGGGACAGAGAACCACTGGATCAGCGAGTGCGAATACGCGTTGTTCAACAACCCCACCTCATGCTATATCGCCGTAAATAACCGTGAAATAATCGGTTTCGCCTGTTACGACGCCACGGCAAAGGGCTTCTTCGGCCCCACCGGCGTGCGGCGGGATCAGCGGGGCAAGGGGATAGGCAAAGCGCTGCTGCTTAAATCGCTGGCCTCGATGAAGGAATACGGCTACGCCTACGCCGTCATCGGATGGATTGCCGAGGACGCGAGGGACTTCTACATCAATCAGACCGGGGCCGTCGAGATACCTGATTCCCCGCCGGAGAAGAGTATTTATAGGAATATGGCCATGTTTGAGTAGGAGGTATTATTGTCAAACGCATGAACCCGTGGAACCGTAAAAAATCTGCTTGCATTCAGTCGTCAAGCATTGTATAATGGTTATAATAAATATAATAAAAGAGAGAAGACGCGGGAACGTCCTCTCTCCCGGCATGACCGCGTAAAAGGCGGCAGGCTTGCGGTTTTGAAGCAAAGATAACCCGCTTACCTATTCGATCTAGGGCGGGTTATTTCTTATCCCAGAACTTCAGGATCAGAATAATGAGGGTAGCGAAACTGAAAAGAAGTTGAAAAGTTTCGTATACGCTCACAGACCTCACTCCTTTCTTAGAGGAGTCAAGCCTGCCGCCCTTCACGTCACATGCCTGTGTTTATTCTACACTATTCGTCACATAATTGC